>CASEFF010000235.1 GCA_949287115.1 uncultured Bacillota bacterium
AAAGGCACTGCCGTTCGTACTCTACGCATGGGTACTGCTGATCTTCGTACTGCTGTATCAGTTCAGGATCGTTAAGCCGTTCGGTAAGATGAAGGCTGCTGAGCTGAGAGCAGAGCAGACGGGAGAGGTTCTTCCTCCTGATCTGGCTGCAGAGCATGAAGACGAAGTAGAGGAAGAAAAGCCTCCTACGAGCATCTGGAACTTCCTGATCCCGATGGTTGCCATCATAGTCGTAACATTCGTTACTCTTGAACTTATGTATGGACTGCTGGTAGGTATAGCTCTCTGCTACATCATGTACATACCGCAGAAGCTGGTAAAGGCGGAGCAGGCGTTCGACAACATCTTCAGAGGATTTGAAGATATGTTCGTTGTAACGGCTATCGTAATCAGTGCATTCGTACTGCAGAACTGCAACGACGAACTGGGACTGGCGCCTTACGTTGTAAACAGCGTAGTTGATCTCATCAATGGAGCAACTCTCCCTGTTATAGCATTTATAATCATGGTAATCCTGGGATTCGTTACCGGAAGCTTCTGGGGAATGGCAGCTGTTTGCTTCCCTATCATGCTCCCACTGGCGGATGCTCTCGATGCCAACATGTACCTGACAATTGGTGCGGTTATCGCAGGTGCTGCAGGAGGAAGCTCGACTTGCTTCTTCGGCGACTCCGTTACGCTGGCATGCAAGATTTCACAGATACGAAACAACGACTTCCTGAAGACAGGATTACCTATGACAGTTCCACCATTGATAGCAACGGCGATCCTGTTTGTTATATTCGGATTCGTAGTATAGCGTGATATCCGGATTAAATACGATTTGTTTTAATTGAATAAGAGGGGCATGCTATGGATAGGATTGATTGTGAAAGACTTGAGCAATATTTCAACCAGATCCCGGGGCTCTTGATGATAGATATGGAAGGGACGATCTTTTACATCAATGATCAGTGCGCCGAGTACTTTCAGGCCAAGAGGGAAGAGTGCCTTGGTAAAAACATCATGGACGTCTTTCCGGAGACGAAGATGATGGAAGGTCTGAAGAAGGATAAACCTGCGGTTGTTTTTTACAATTCGGTCCTCGGTATAGGAGTATCCATGCATGTCCCTCTTTATGAGAACGGGGAAAAAGTAGGTCTGGCAGAATACGATATGATACAACATTCGGAACTGCTGTATGACTTTTCGGACAGCTATAAGGAGTTCCTGGATCAGGAACTCAAGCAGCTGGCCGGTGAGCTCATGACGCTGGGTGAGACCAAGTATACGATAAAGAACCTTGTGGGCTCATCCGATTTGATGGTCAAACTGAAGGAAAAGATAATTTCCACGGCGAAGACGACATCGACGGTCATGATAACCGGTGAAACGGGAACGGGAAAGGAACTGGTAGCTCACGCTATACACAACCTCAGCAGCCGCAGAAAAGAGCGGTTCATCAAGGTAAACGCATCGTCATTTCCGGAAAGCCTCATAGAATCCGAGCTGTTCGGTTATGAGGCAGGCGCGTTCACTGGCGCCAGCAAAGAGGGCAAGAAGGGAAAGTTCGAGCTGGCCGACAAGGGAACGCTCTTCATTGACGAGATAAATCAGATGCCGCTGTCGGTGCAGCCAAAACTGCTGAGGGTACTGCAGGAAAAGGAGATCGACAGGATCGGGGGAAACGAGCCGGTACCTGTTGATGTCCGCATAATAGCTGCGTCAAATGAAAGCCTTGAAAGGCTCGTGGAAGAGGGGAAATTCAGACAGGATCTCTACTACAGACTCAATGTAATAGCCCTGCACATCCCTCCGCTGCGGGACAGGATAGACGATCTGGAAGAGATAGCCGGATATATGATAGACGAGCTCAATGCGCAGCTTGGCAAGTCGGTAAACGGTATAGACAGAGAAGCTCTCGAAATGCTGAAAAAGAAAAAGTGGCAGGGCAACGTGCGTGAACTGAGAAACAGCATAGAGCGGGCCATGAACTTCGTCAGCGGTAACATACTCACAAAGGAAGATTTCCAGTGGGGAAGCGACGGAGAACCGTTGAATATAAAGCTGCCTGATCTGTCGGGAATAAAGGGCGACAGGCTCATAGACAAAGCGAGAGATGAGGCAGAGCGTGAGGTCATAATCAAAGTGCTTGAATACTTTGATAACAACAAGAGCAAGACGGCGAAATATCTTAATATAGCCAGGCCGTCGCTGTATAAGAAGATGAAGAGACTTGGCATCGAATAGAGAAGCTGAAGCTGAAACATAGGAGACGACATGATCATAGAGACTGTATTGGGCAATATAGACGATTTCGATACGACAGGACTGAAAGTGGAAAAGGTGACGCTGGATCATCATGATATGGCGAAGCCGCATCAGAGACTGACTACTGACAGCGGAGAGAAGATAGCCGTATCATTGCAGCATGGCGAGCATCTGTTCAACGGAGCGGTGCTGTACAGGGATGATGAGAAGATCATAGCTGTGGATATGAAGCCGGAAGACGTCCTCGAGATACGGCCTGAAGGCAACAGGCAGTGGGCAAAGACAGCCTTCAACATCGGCAATATGCACCATCCGGCATATATATACGATGATCGTATAGTGATACCATATGATGCGATCCTGGAAAATCTCCTTAATTCCATAGGTGTGGCCTTTACGCGATGTGAGAGAAAGCTCGACGGGGAGAAGGCGGCTCACGTCGTGGGAGGCCATCATCACCATCATCATCACGATGATGACCATCACGAACATGTGCATAACCATAATCATTTTGACGACGGAGAGTAGGCGTTATGACAAAGGAAAAACAGTTGTTTTATCTCATGCAGATCGCCGGAGGGACATTCCCCTCCGGTGGTTTCAGTCAATCGTGGGGACTGGAAACATATGTGGCGGAAGGCAAGGTGAGAGACGAGGCAAGCTTCATCGATTTTACGACAACATACCTCGACAGCACCATTGCCAAATGCGAAGGACCCATAATGCATGAGGCGTATAGGATAGCCGCGGACTGGGACGAGAAAAAGGTGAGGGAACTGGAGGATCTGAGCTGTGCTGTCAAGATGACGAAAGAGAGCAGGGAGTCCAGTATCAGGATGGGCAAGGCGTTCATGAGGATAATGGCCGATATAACGGACGACGAAAAGCTTTCGGACGTTAAGCGCATGTGCGGGTCTGAGGGTATCTCATATCCGGTCATATTCGGCCTTGTGTGCGGAAGGCTCGGCCTTGACATCACCGAATCAATGAGAGCGTTCGTGTTCAGCACCGTCAATGCGCTGGCGCAGAGCGCGGTGAAGCTCATACCGCTTGGCAATAAGCAGGCCCAGGGCATAATCCTCGAGCTGTATCAGGCGATGGAGGAAACGGTAAAGAAAGGCCTGAGTGTGCCTGTTGAGGATGTTTCCAATTTCTGTCCCGGATTCGATATTGCCGGGATAATCCATGAATATCTGCCGACGAGATTGTATATGTCATAAGTATTGGAGGGGATGATATGAGAAAACCTGTAAGGATAGGCGTCGGAGGACCTGTAGGCTCCGGAAAGACGGCGTTGATAGAAAAGTTATGTAAGAGTCTCAGAGACGACTATCGCATAGCGGTAGTGACAAACGATATATTCACAAAGGAAGATGCGCTCATACTCACAAGGGCGGAAGCGCTCCCGGAAGACAGGATAATAGGTGTGGAGACGGGAGGATGTCCGCATACGGCGGTAAGAGAGGATATATCGATGAACCTCGATGCGATAGATGTGCTGCTGGACAGGTTCGATGATCTCGATATCATATTCGTGGAAAGCGGAGGGGACAATCTCGCGGCCACATTCAGTCCGGAACTCGTAGACGGGCTGATATTCGTAATAGATGTGGGCGAAGGTGAAAAGATACCGCGAAAGGGAGGCCCGGGTATAACGAAATCGGATCTTCTCGTCATAAACAAGATAGATATAGCGCCTTATGTCCACAGCGACCTCGGTGTTATGGACAGGGATACGAAAGCGCAGAGGGGCGACAGACCGTATGTATTCACGAATCTTTTCGATGGTACCGGGCTGGACAGAGTGATAAAATGGGTAAAGGAAGACATGCTCTTTGAAGATGCGTAGGTATGCCGGGGACCTGCCAAAAGCAGGATGCAGCGCATGCGTAGACGAAAAGCAGAGCGGACATGTTATACGGAGGAGGTTAAAATGGGCTTTTTCAGAGAAGTGAGGAGAAACAAAAAACAGATACTGTCCATGGAGGAATGTGAGGACATATTGAAGAGGATCACATCGGGTGTACTCAGCGTGCAGGGCGATGACGGCTACCCGTACGGAGTACCTATCAGCTATGCCTATGATGACGGGAAACTGTACTTCCACGGTATGCCTGCCGGACATAAGATGGACGCGATAAAGGCGCACGAAAAAGTGTCCTTCACGGTAATAGAGACAGACCAGGTCGTTCCTGAGGAATACACCACGTATTACAGGAGCGTCATAGTTTTCGGAAAAGCCAGGATCATAGAGGACGATGATGAAAAAGTCGAAGCTCTCCTGAAACTGGTGGACAAGTATTCGGCGGATTATAAAGCCGGAAGTATGGATGAGATAAACGGCAAGCTGAAAGCAGTCTGTGTATTCGTAGTCAAAGCGGATCACATATCCGGTAAGGAAGCCATAGAATTCGCAGAAGCCCGCTGATACCGAAGGTATAAAGAAAGGGCGGGCAATCGTCATACATGCTGCAGGACGGATGAATGCCGTGTTGGCATCCGATGATAAGAAGTATTAAAGATGACAGGTATTAAAAAGGGCTGTCGCATCAATGTTGATGCGGCAGCCCTTTTCCCGTCTGTGTATCAAATACGGTGTGGCATCATTCGCCTACAATTGGTTCTGTTTCTTCAGTTGTAGGCGCTGTCGTTGTTGTAGGCGCTGTCGTTGTTGTAGGTGCTGTCGTTGCCGGTGCCTGTGTAGTAGGCGCTGTCGTCGACTCCTTAGTTGTGGACGATCCGGAAGACGATCGCGTGATGCCTACCTTTGAGTATGTGCCGTCGGTGTAGTATTCGCCGCCTACGCTGATAACGTTATCAGGTCTGTCGCGGAACGATTCGTAAGGCATTCCTTCGCAAACTCTGCTCATTATCGCCGACCAGAATCTTGCGGACTTGGCACTTCCCGATGTGAGCTGGATGTTGACGTCGTTACCCATCCACAGAGCCATCGTGTACTGCGGCGTGAAGCCGGAGAACCAGGCGTCATAGTTGTTGTCCGTCGTACCGGTCTTGCCGCCTACAGGCTGTGATCCTATGGATGCACCGCCCGCTATACCGTTGGTTACTACCGTGCGGAGCATATCGGTCATTATCCATGCCACGCCTTCGTCATATACCTGTTCACCTTCTGCGGTCTGCTCGAAGAGCACCTCATCGTCCGAATTGAGGACTCTCGTGTAGGATATAGGCTCCTTGTATTCGCCGCCGTTAGGGAAGGTGGCGTATGCCGCCGTCAGCTCCAGCGGTGAGATACCGTTGGTCATACCGCCCAGTGCGAGAGCAGCAGGGTTGAGGTCGTTTACTTCGCCTTCATCGTCAAGAGTCGTTATGCCGACCTTTTTCAGCATGGAAGACGAGTAATCTGCGCCTATCTGCTGGAATGTCTTTACCGCACATGTATTTACGGACTGCTGCAGCGCCGTACGGAGGGTCATCTGACCTCTGTATCCCGAGTATGCGTTCTTCGGCCACGATCTGCCGTTCATGTTTATCGGCTGGTCGTTTATGACGCTTCCCGCCGTTATATATCTTCCCCAGTTGCTGCCGTCGCTCTTATCGAGGGACATCGTCCTTCCGTCGCGTTCGTATTCGTAACTCATCTGCAGTCCAGGTCCGTATACGGCTATAGGCTTTATCGATGATCCCGGCTGCCTAGGGTTGGTGGCTCTGTTGTAGAGCTGTTCACCCGTTGCACCGCGGCCTCCTATCATGGCCTTTATCTCACCTGTGGAGTTCTCCATGATGACTGCCGCCGCCTGAGGTTGCCTTATCTGCTGTTTGAGACTGTAGTTGTTCTCGGATACTATGAGGTCATCGCCGTCGCTCTTGAAGAAGTCAGGGTAATCTTTGAAGAACTGTGCGGAGATGACGGCGTTGCCGTCTCCGTCAACGGTCTTATAACCCTGAGGGATCGACAGTGCGCCGCTCTCTATGAAGTAGAACACGCCGCCGTCGTTTATGTACATTCCCTTGAACTCGATGCTGACATCAGGCTGTCCGTTGACCTCTGTCTCATAAATGTTGAGACGTTTGTCGGCGAGTATCTTCATACTGCCGTCCTTCTGCATTTTGTATTCGCTGCTGTCGAGAACGAACTGATCGTCGTCGTTGAAGTAATGCGAATAGTCGTAGATCATTATATCGCCGTTATCGTTGAGCAGATCGCCTTCGCTGTTTGTCCTTGCGTATGCGACGCCTGCGAAGTTGTCGGTATCCTCAAACTCCTCTTCGACGATGGTCTGTATCCTTGAATCGAGGGTGGTGTATATCTTAAGTCCGCCTGTGTATATCATGTCCTGAGCATCCGATTCCTCGACGCCGTATTCGGCAACGATGTCATCGGTCAGTTCGTCCACCACGTAATCGGTGAAGTAGGACGACATGCTGGCACTTGATGAAACGCCGACCTTTATGTAGTCTCGCAGATCATCGTTTTTCCACTGCTCCAGAGCTTCACTCGTGATGAAGCCTTCGCTGGCCATGTTGTTGAGTACGAGATCACGCCTGTCCTTGGATATCTCTCCGTTGTACAGGTACGTGGCGCTGTCTGTGCTCGCTACAGTCGGAAGGGACGTATTGCTGCCTTCGTAATCCGCGATGACGAGGGCGTATGTGTCAGGAGACTGCGGGAGAGCGGCAAGGGCCGCACATTCCAGAGTATTGAGATCCTGCACATCCTTGGAGAAATACGACTGGGACGCCGCCTGCACACCGTAGGAATTGAATCCCAGATATATGGTGTTGAGGTACGCCTCCATTATCTCTTCCTTCGAAAGGTTCTTCTCGAGGACTATCGTACAGTAGGCCTCGGATATCTTCCTGTTGAGACTTCGCTGTCCCTTTATCTCTGCGAGATACACGTTACGCGCCAGCTGCTGGGTAACGGTACTCGTACCGCTGATCTGTCCTCCGCCGAAGATGCTGTCCTTCACTGCGCCGACCATTCTGATGAAGTTGAACCCGTTGTGGGACCAGAAGCTGTTGTCCTCTATGGCCACTACAGCGTTTATCAGGTCTTCCGGCATATCCTCATAATCAACGATGGTCCTGTTGCCGTCCGAGAAATAGAGATTATCTATCTCGTTGCCGTCGGCGTCGTACATTACCGAACGCTGGTTGAGCATGGAATATATATCGTCGGTATTCACATCAGGTGCTGCCGTGAAGATGATGCCGACGTATATGCCCACGGCAAGTATGAGGCCTACGCATATGAGGCCTGCCGCTCTGAGAGCCGTACGCTTTTTGCCGGTGCCGCCGGCACTGCCGGAAGGTTTTCTGCGACCTCCGCCCGAACCGGAGCCGGAAGCGGCTGCGGCGCTTTTTCTTACCCGGGATCTTTGGGAAGTATCCGCGGATCTCTTTCCCATCTTCCTTTTGCGGCCTTCTGTACGTGATCCGCTGCGGGAAGCTCCCGATCTTCCGGAGCTGCGCTCCGGTGCGACATGCTGACCATCGCTGCGACTGCGTCTGTTCTGATCGACATTCGCCTGGTCGAACTGAGCGAAGAATTCATTTATGTCGTCGTTCTTGTTGTTGCCATTGCGTTTATCTACCAAGATACTTTTCCTCCTAGTGATCTGAATTTACCGTCATCATTATACCATTAAAGGGTTGAAAAGTAAAAGAAAATAGAGGAACTTTCACAGTACCTTGACAAAAGCATTTAAATGGAATAAAATTACAAAAAAGTAATTTAAAGTATGAGGAGCCGATATGGTAAGGAGACCGCTTTTTTACATGACGGTGGCGCTGACCGCATCGACGGTGGCGGCACATTATATTGGAGAAATGTTCGCTGTCGTATCGGCTGCGGTGTTCATTGCGGCGGCACCGTTAAAGAGGAAAGGCGGGGCGGCGGGTCGTAAAACATTGCCGGCGGCAGCCATACTGGCGATCTTCTACGGGATGGGAGCAGTCAATTTCTGCGCGTACGGATATGTCAACGGTGAAAGCATCGTGCCGGAAGGCAAAGTTGAGATCATCGGCACGGTGAAACAGGTGGAGGAAAAACGCCGGGACGCCGATACGGTGAGCGTCACGATGGAGACGGAGGTATCGGAGGTCTGCGGAAGGCCGGCGGAGAGAAGGGAAGTTGTCCTCGTCAGCGTGTATATCGACGAAGAGATGAGCGGGAAGCGGGAAAGCGGATACAACAGCGCGGGCGTGGTGCCGGGAGATGTCGTACGGGTCGCAGGAGAGGGCGAGGAGCCGGCAGGCAGGAGGAACCCCGGATGTTTTGATTATGCTCTTTACCTCGAGTCCA
>CASEFF010000236.1 GCA_949287115.1 uncultured Bacillota bacterium
GGCCGACATCGTGGGCAGCGCAGATATCGTCATAGCTGCGGTAGGCAGCGCGGCGATGGTGAAGGGCGATATACTGGGGCGCGACCAGATAGTGGTGGACGTCGGGATAAACGTCGCCGAAGACGGAAGTTTGCAGGGTGATGTGGATTTCGACGGCGTCGCAGACAAGGTATCCGCCATAACTCCGGTGCCGGGCGGCGTCGGCAGTGTGACCACCGCTGTGCTGATGAAGCACGTGGCAGAGGCCGCGGAGAATGCGGGGAAATGATCGGATATGTGCTTTCCGCCATGAGACACAGGATAAAATAAAGGTGAACGCACCTTTCCATTACATCACAACACGCATGCGCCCCATAAACCTCTTGAAAAAGGGGCGTTTTTAATATATCATAACAGTTGTGGCAAAATTGCGGCAGGCGCGGTTTTGCATTTGAATTTTGTATATTCGCGTTAGCATAGGAGTAAAGACGAGATCAAGGAGATGAACGGAAAAATGGATATGAATGTTTTTAAAGGCAGCGACAAATACGTCGTTACCAAGGAACTGATGAACGCGGTAAACGTGGCTATCGCTCTCGAAAAGCCGCTCCTCATAAAGGGAGAGCCGGGAACGGGCAAGACCATGCTGGCGGAAGCCATCGCGGATTCGCTGGGCAAGAAGCTGATAATATGGGGTATAAAATCCACGACAAAGGCACAGGAAGGCCTTTACGTTTATGATACGGTACAGAGACTGTACGACAGCCAGTTCGGCGAAGGAAACGTAGCCGACATCAAGCAGTACATCAAGCTTGGTAAGCTGGGCGAGGCCTTCTCGTCCGATGAGCAGGTAGTACTGCTGATAGACGAGATAGACAAGGCGGACCTCGAATTCCCTAACGACCTGCTCTGGGAGCTGGACAAGATGGAATTCTATATCAACGAGACGAAGGAGACCATAAAGACGAAGCACAGACCTATCGTCATCATCACTTCCAACGCTGAGAAGGAGCTGCCTGACGCGTTCCTGAGAAGATGTATATTCCACTACATCGAATTCCCTAACAGGGAGAAGATGGAGGAGATCATAAAGGTGCACTTCGGCGACATCGACAGGAAGCTCAGCGAAAACGCGCTGGAGGCTTTCTATGAGATCAGGGAGATGGACGATCTTCAGAAGAAGCCGAGCACGTCGGAGCTCCTCGACTGGATACAGGCTCTCATGATAAGCGGAGTCGATATCAGGGACATAAAGGAGAAGATGCCGTTCGTGGGCGTGCTCCTCAAGAAAAATCAGGACATAGACGTTATGAATGAGATAAAAGAGAAAGGTTACTCGCTTAAGAGATGGTAGAAATATGTTTTTAGAATTTTTTTACCTGCTCAGAGCAAGAGGCCTGGAAGTTTCGATAAATGAATGGATGATACTGGAGGAAGCTCTCAACAAGGGCATGGCCCATTCTTCGCTGATGGAGTTCTATCACCTTTGCAGGAGCATCCTGATAAAGACCGAGTCCGAATACGACAAGTTCGATGCGGTATTCGCCGAGTATTTCAAGAACGTGCAGACGCCGGACGATCTCCCGCAGGAGTTCTGGGACTGGCTCGATGAGAGCGATCACGAAAGACCGCTGGACGACAAGGGCACGGGCAACGAATTCCCCAAGGAGCTTGAAGAGCTGCTGGAAATGTTCGAAGAGCGTATCAAGGAGCAGAAGGAAAAGCACGACGGCGGCTGCTACTGGATAGGAACGGGCGGAACGTCGGTCATGGGACGCGGGGGTTTTCATACCACCGGTATAAGGACCGGAGGACAGGGACGTCACAAATCTGCCGTTCAGATCGCAGGGGAAAGGAACTTTCAGGATTTCAGGCAGGACAAGATTTTGGATATAAGGCAGTTCCAGATGGCGTTCAGGAGACTGAGACAGTATTCGTCGAGGGTGGACGCGCAGGAAACGGAGCTCAATATCGATAAGACCATAGACGAAACGTGTGAAAACGCAGGTATGCTGAAGATCGTGTACGACAAGCCGAGGAAGAATACCGTAAAGGTACTTCTCCTGATGGATTCGGATGGATCGATGCTGCCTTACAGCAGGCTTTGCAACAGGTTGTTCCAGGCTGTGAGTCA
>CASEFF010000237.1 GCA_949287115.1 uncultured Bacillota bacterium
CCGAAATCAGCCAGGGCTATTATCTGTCTGTCCTCATGCTGATCCCTGGTGGATACTCTCGCGTATCCGTATTTTTCAGGCATTATTCCATCTCCTTCCTTTATCCCCCATTTGCCTTGCCTGCCCTTCATTTCATATACGCCCGATTCCCCTCCGGCTCCCGGGCTGCTGCTCTTTCGCACGCCCTGCCGGCTTCGGGTCGTATCCGGAATGGCGATGCGGTTCATTTTTCTTTTTGAATCCGCATTTAAATTGTGTATAATTAAATTGTAAACGAAAAGGAGGTGATCCGCCATGATGATATCCACTAAAGGACGATACGCGCTGAGGGTTATGGTCGAGCTGGCAGCAGCGACACGTACCACGGGACCCGGGCATGAGGCCGGCACCGGATACATACCGCTGAGGGACATTGCCGCCGGTCAGGACATTTCGGAAAAGTATCTGGAATCCATAGTCAGGGTGATGGTAAAGAACGGTTTGCTCACCGGCCTGCGCGGAAAGGGCGGAGGTTACAGGCTCGCAAGGGATCCCGCCTCCTACACCGTCGGCAGCATACTGAAACCGGTGGAGGGTTCGCTGGCTCCGGTGGCGTGCATGCAGAAGGACGCCGACAGATGCGAAAGGGCCGCCGACTGTCTCACTCTCCCTCTTTGGAAGGGGCTGGACAGGGTCATAGACGAATACCTCGAAAGCGTCACCCTCGAAGACCTCATCGAAAGGCGATGCGGATGAGCGGCGCGCGGTGCGGACATACAGATGCGTATGGGCGGCGCGCGAAAACAGGCGTTGACATATTTTTTCGACGTAAGTATACTTGTATTGTCGCGCGGCGAAGACCCGCGCACTTTACGATAAAACGAACATGACAGGAGCGATATCAACATATGAGACTCAGAAAAGAAATAGACGAGATGCAGGAGCGCGACATTCTGCTGATGGCAAAAATATCCGACGCCCTTGCCCATCCCGCCAGGATAAAGATATTCAGATACATAATGGCCGCCAACAAGGAGCGGGAAAGAGTATGCAACAAGGATCTCGTCAATCACTTCGACTACTCTCAGGCCACCATCTCACAGCACGTGAAAAAGCTGAAGGATGCCGGTCTGCTGCAGGTGAAAAAGGAAGACCGCTACTCCTACTACTACGTGCATCTGGGCACCTTAAACGACTATCTGGTGGCGACAAAGAAATTTGAGAATATGTAAAATGTAAGGGGGCTGGCGCATTGACATACGACCCCTGTCAATGCGCCAGCCCCCTTTTGTCATCTTCCTCTTATCAGTCACGTATGGCGTCGATGCCTTCGTTTGCCAGCTCGTCGGCCCTGTTGTTCATCTTCGTGACGTACAGAAAATCATCATATGAAAAACCGCTGCCGTTCCACTCGACGAACTTTTCGTACAGTCCGTCAAGATCCGTCTTTCCGCTGTCGATGTTCACGTGTCCCTTGACGCGGTAAAACGATATGTCGTGCCTTTCCGTATATGGAATGAGCTGTTTCCAGAGATCCTGATTTTCCACCGGCTTTTTCGACGCCGTCTTCCACCCGTTGCGCTGCCAGTTTGCATACCACTTCTTCCTGAAACAGTCCATCAGATACCCGCTGTCGGAAAACACCTGCACGCGCTGGCCGTCCTTCTTTACGGCTCTGAACGCTTCCAGCAGCGCCGTCATCTCCATCCTGTTGTTCGTCGTGTCGCGCTGCGACCCCCACAGCTCCTTGCGGGCTTCGCCGTACTCAAGTATGGCTCCCCATCCCCCCAGATTCTTTTCCTGCTGGTTGCCGGAGCAGCCGCCGTCCGTATATATCCTCAGTACCCTGTCGTTTTTCATCGCATGTCCTTCCCTTTCAGCCGAATCAGCCGTCTCTATAGAATTTACCACATCATCCGCCCCGTGTCCATATACCCAACATATAGTATAAATTGACTTTTTTCATCCAATGGAGTATCTTAATATGGTAAAGGAGACCTGAAAGATATGTCATTGAGATTCTGTTCTTTCGCCAGCGGAAGCAGCGGCAACTGTTACCTCGTAAAGAGCGATTCGGCGACGCTGCTCATCGACGCGGGCATTTCCGGAAAAAAGGTGCTGGAGGGCCTCGACGCCACCGGCACGCCTCACGAGGGGGTAGACGCACTGCTGATAACCCACGAGCACATCGATCACGTCAGGAGCGTACCGGTATTGTCGAAAAAACTGCCGGGCATCTCCGTGTACGCCAACGAGGCCACGTGGGAAGGCATGAAAAAGCCCGCCTCTCCGGAACAGCAGCGGTTTTTCCGCACGGGCGAGGATTTTTACATAAAGGACGTAACGATAAGACCATTCGCGATACCCCACGACGCGGCGGACCCGGTGGGATTTTCCATTTATTCCGGCGGCCGGCAGATCAGCATAGTGACGGACGTGGGCTATGTGACGGACGAGATATTCGACGAGATCATCGACGCCGACCTGCTGCTGCTGGAAGCGAACCACGAGAAGGAGATCCTGCTGATGGGGCGTTACCCCTACAACCTGAAACACAGGATACTCGGGGAAAAGGGGCATCTGTCCAACGTCTCGGCGGGGGAGTGCCTGTGCAAACTGGCAAGGACGAAGCGGAAGGCGCGCCAGATACTGCTGGGGCATCTGAGCCGCGAGAACAACGATCCTGCCGTAGCGATGCTGACGGTGAAGAATACGCTCATGGAAAAGGACATCATCCCGGGCGGCGATCTGAAACTCGGCATCGCCATGCGCGATCAGATGAGCTACATATACGAGGTGTGACGTGAACATTACAGTACTTGCAGTGGGAAAACTCAAGGAAAAATACTGGCGCGACGCCGTCGCCGAATACTCCAAACGGCTGGGCAGATTCTGCCGCCTGACCGTGACCGAGATAAAGGAAAGCCGCCTGCCGTCAAATCCGTCGCCTGCCGACGAGGATGCCGTGAAGGCGGCGGAAGGGCGCGATATACTGGAAAGGATACGGCCTGCCGACTACGTCATAACGCTGGAGATATCGGGCAGGAGCTTTTCTTCCGAAGAGCTGGCGCGCCACATGGAAAAGCTGTCGGTGTCCGGAAAGAGCAGCGTCGTCTTCGTCATCGGAGGATCGCTGGGGCTTTCGGGCGAAGTCAGCAGCAGGGCCGATCTTAAACTGTCCTTTTCCGCCATGACTTTCCCTCACCAGATGATGAGGGTCATTCTGCTGGAGCAGATATACCGCTCCTTTAAGATCATAAACAACGAGGCCTATCATAAATAATGTGGAAACATGCGGCTGTCGCGATCGTCATGCTGCCGCAGGTATCTGGCGGCCGCGGATGCCGGACCGACACGGGTGCCGGGGAGCCGCAGCAGTCAAAATAATCGGGCGGCATACCGGCATTTTATACTTTTTTATCAGTTTTCGGCGAAACAGAGTATAAACGATCTGAGATCCTGTCGCATATTTCCAGCATACAAAGGCTAAAATCACCATTTTTTATCCATATGCGCCTTCAAATGCGTGAAACTCCGCGATTTCACGTTGATGTGTGGTTTACATAAAACGAGCGCTTATATGCGAACTGCTCGATTTCAAACAAAAAAGTATAAACGTGCCGCCTACGGGCGCCGCCTGCGGATACGAAGTGGCTCGCCTCCGATGCGGCCCGCCATCAGCCGTCATAAGAACGTAAAAGGGGCTGTCCCGTTAACATCCTCCATCTGTTAACGGGACAGCCCCTGTGTATTTCCGTCATCCGATATGTCTGCGCCTGTATACCGGATCCGTTTCCAGAAGCTCGATGACTCTGTCCATGGTTGCCGGATCCTTCATGGACTCCATCAGCAGCCTCTTTTCCTTCAATGCCTCCGTCAGCGGTCTTCCGCCCATGGTCATTGCCGTATCCCATGCGCCGACCGGCTTCTGATCCGTCGCCCTCTTCGCTCCGGCGACGTCTTTGAACCGGAAATGCTTTCC
>CASEFF010000238.1 GCA_949287115.1 uncultured Bacillota bacterium
CTACTGTCTGCCCGTCATCTTCATTCAGTATCAGCTCCGGATCCATCTCGTTGTCCACGATCACCGTCCTGTCCACCGTAAGATGCCCCAGCCTGTATTCGAGATCGTATCTGCCGGGTCTTGACGTATCCACCTTTCCCGTAACACTCACATCTCCCGACGCATCCGCACCGCCCCTGAGCGCTCTCACGCCCGGATCCTCATAGACGGAATAAAGCCCCACCGTCATCTCCCTGTCGCCTTTGAGAGCGAGGGAATACTGCGTGCTGAAATAAAAAAAGGCAGCCGCTATTATCCCCAGTACTGCTATTGCCAGTATCACTATGATCGCGACCGTCCTGCGTCCGCCCGATATTTCCGGTAATTTCATCTTCATATCAAACACCCTTCATGCCTTTGATCCTTATTCCGATCAAATTCCACCGATAGCCTGTATCCATGATATCATGTTTGTGTTAAAATGTTAATCATGAAAATACACGCAATAATACCGGTCTTCATCCCTCACCGGGGCTGTCCCAACGACTGTGTCTTCTGCAACCAGAAAGCCATCACAGCCCGCAGCGCCGACGTGACGCCTGAAGATGTGAAAAAACTGATAGAACGATATATGCCCACGCTGCGGGGACGCGGTCTTAAGACCATAGAAGTCGCATTCTTCGGCGGCAGCTTCACCGGCATCCCCATGGAGGAGCAGTCGGCCTTTCTGGCTGTGGCAAAGGAGTATAAGGATGCGGGACTCATAGACAAGATCCACATGTCGACGAGGCCCGACTACATAGACAAGTCCATACTCGACAACCTCGCCTCTTTCGACGCAGACACCATCGAGCTGGGAGTCCAGTCCTTTTCTCCGGAAGTCCTTGCCGCCTCCAACAGAGGCCATACGGTCGAAGCTGTATACAGAGCATGCGACCTGATAAAGGAGTACGGCTTTGAGCTTGGCATACAGCTGATGATAGGCCTTCCCGAAGACACGAAGGAACGCTGTCTGTTTTCCGCCGCGGAAACGGTACGCATAGCGCCATCCATAGCAAGGCTCTATCCGACCATAGTCTTAAACGATACGGAGCTGTACAACATGTACCGCGCCGGCAGCTACACTCCGCTGACGACCGATGAAGCCGTCGACATCACGAAGGATATGTACAGGATGCTGGACGATGCCGGCATCAACATCATCCGCGTGGGGCTCAAGAGCACGGACCTCATAACGGAAGGCGGTGAGATACAGGGTCACACGTTCCACCCGGCTTTCAGACAGCTGGTGGAAGGCGCCATAGCAAGAGAGGATCTTGAAGCACAGCTCCTGGAACTTGCGGACGCAGACGCTGAGGATCCCGGACTCATAGGCGGCAGTTTTGAATTCCGCAGCAGCGGCAACTCCTTTTCCAACATGGTGGGGAACGCCAAACGCAACAGGATATACTTCGCGGAAAAGTACCCGCACTCAAAGATAAGATACATGACAGACCCGGCTCTTGCCGACGGCAGTTATGTTGTGGTAAAATGTTGAATCAGTTAAAAATCGATTATCAGGAGGATATTTTATGAAAGCGGTCATTACGGTCATCGGTAAAGATATGGTCGGCATACTGGCCAAGGTCAGCACGGCCTGCGCCAACGCCAACGCCAACGTAGTCGAAGTCACACAGTCAGTCATGGACAAATACTTCGCCATGATAATGCTGGTCGATATAAACGGGCTCAACTGCTCTCTCGAAGAGCTGAAAGACAGCATAGAAAAAACCGTCCCTACGATGACGGTCCACGTGATGCATGAAGATATATTCAATTCGATGCACAGGATATAACACAGCGATACAGGAGGGATATTATCATGCTTAACACGAAGGATATCATGGAAACCATAACCATGATACAGGACGAACATCTTGATATAAGGACGACAACCATGGGAATATCGCTGATGGATTGCTGCGATACGGATATCGACGCTTCCTGCCGCAAGGTTTACGACAAGATATACAGGCTGGCGAAGGATCTTGTAAAGACCGGAGAGGATATTGAAAAAAAATACGGCATCCCCATCGTGAACAAACGTGTCGCCGTGACACCGATATCGCTGCTGACGGCGGTTTCCGGCGGTGATCCCGTAAAATACGCCCGCACTCTCGATAAAGTCGCCCACGACATAGGCGTCAACTTCATAGGCGGCTATTCAGCCCTCGTACACAAAGGGTTTGCCGCAGGCGATCGGGAGCTCATCGAATCCATACCGAGAGCTCTCGCCGAGACCGAATTCGTATGCTCCTCCGTCAATGTCGGCTCCACCAAAGCCGGCATAAACATGGACGCCGTCAAAATAATGGGCGATGTCGTAAGAAAAACGGCGGAACTCACAAAGGACAATCAGTGTATCGGCGCCGCAAAGCTCGTGGTCTTCTGCAATGCTCCCGAGGACAATCCGTTCATGGCAGGGGCTTTCCACGGCATAGGCGAGCCGGACTGCGTCATAAACGTAGGCGTTTCCGGCCCGGGCGTCGTCCGCTCGGCTCTGGCGAAGATGCCTAAGGACGCGCCCCTCTCCGAGGTAGCCGATCTCATAAAGAAGACAGCGTTCAAGATCACGAGGATGGGACAGCTGGTCGGCAGCGAAGCATCCGCACGGCTCGGCGTTCCTTTCGGCATCATAGATCTGTCGCTGGCGCCGACCCCGGCCATAGGCGATTCCGTGGCATACATACTGGAAGAGATAGGCCTCGAGCAGTGCGGAACCCACGGCACTACAGCCGCTCTTGCAATGCTCAACGACGCGGTGAAAAAAGGCGGCGTCATGGCGTCGTCCAACGTCGGCGGACTTTCCGGAGCATTCATCCCTGTCTCCGAAGATGCGGGTATGATAAACGCCGCAGCTGCCGGCACTCTTTCGCTGGATAAACTGGAAGCCATGACTTCCGTATGCTCCGTCGGCCTTGATATGATCGTATTGCCGGGAGACACACCTGCCGAGACCATTTCCGCCATAATAGCCGATGAGGCGGCCATAGGCATGGTGAACTCAAAGACCACTGCCGTCAGAGTCATACCTGCCATAGGCTATAAGGAAGGCGAAATGCTGGACTTCGGCGGGCTTTTGGGCAAAGGACCTATCATGAAGGTCAACGATAAATCATCCGCTGTTATGATCGACCGTGGAGGCAGGATACCTGCTCCTATGCAGAGCCTCAAGAACTGACGCGGGATCTTCTCATTATGCTCCCGACTTAAGGCTGCCGGTAAGTTAATCAATTAACAGCATCAGACCGTAAAAACCGATGATACACAGCAATAATGTATTGAAATTAGTACATTATTGCTGTTTTTATTTTCAAACACATATTTTTCTTCCATCAATAAATATTTTCTTAACGAAACCTCTTTACAAATCTGTCTACCGAATATAGAATAATCATAAAATTAAAATTGCTGAAATATTCGGAAAGGAGAATCAATGAGCAGATTAGAGTTTCAGACAAAAGACAGAGCCCAGATGGTAGTCGAAGGGCTGTACAAAGACCTGGAACGCCGCATCATCTC
>CASEFF010000239.1 GCA_949287115.1 uncultured Bacillota bacterium
AAGCCCTTCGGGAATGCAACGGCCGAGCACCTTTTCAACGCAAAGCTGCTGTTGAGCAGATCCACGATCTTGTTGACCGCTCCCGCATCGCTGTACGGGCCGAAATACTTCCCGCCGTCCTTTTTCACCACTCTCGTCTTTATTACCCGCGGATACTCCTCGTTCGTTATCTTTATATACGGGTATGTCTTGTCGTCACGCAGCAGTATGTTGTATTTCGGTCTGTGCTTCTTTATCAGGTTGCACTCGAGTATCAGCGCCTCCATTTCACTGCCCGTGGTTATGTACTCGAACTCGGCGATCTGGTCCACCATGCTCCTGACTTTGGGCGCCATGTTTTTTCTGGACTGAAAATACTGCCTCACCCGGTTCCTGAGTGAGACAGCTTTTCCTACGTAGATGATGTTTCCCAGTCTGTCCTTGTGGATATATACTCCCGGACAGTCCGGGAGGTTTTTCAGATTTTCCTGTATATCGAACATGTCACCTGTTCCTGAACGGATCCTTTTCCTTTTCCCATTCCTTACGCCTTACGCTGCGTTCGCGCGCCGCTCTTCTTCTCTTTCTCTTCTTTCTCCTGCTCTGAACCACCATTATCCTTATCAGTATCAGCAGTACGAACAGTCCTATTATGCCCAGCACGAAGAACACGATGTCTTCATCGGCTATGCCGATATAGGAGAGCGGTCCGCCCTTTTCAACGTTTTCCATCGCCACCAGATCCGCTGCCGCCACGGCTTTGCCGTCAGCGTTGTATGCGATGAGTTGTCCCAGCACGTCTCCCTTTTTCACGGGAGCCTTTATCATACCGTCATTTTTGACGGCTTCCACCTCTATGTCACCGCTGTCGGCGCCTTCGTTGAGGGTTATGTCCATATCTTCGTATATGCCGACGGCCGCATGGCTCTTATCTCCCTGCCACACCCTGAATTCATCCAGGTTCTGCCTGCCCTTTGCAGCTACGTAGGTCTTGTACTTCGAAAATCCGTAGTCCAGAAGATTCTTCACGTCCACAAATCGCTGTTCTTCCGAAGTCGAGTTGAGACTTATGGCTATCAGTTCCGTATCGCCTCTCTTCGCCGAGCCGCAGAAACACTGACCGGAATGATTGTCATATCCCGTTTTGATACCTGTAGTACCTTCATATGTCAGCGGTATATCGATGTCGTACATCTCCAGCGTCTCTTCGCTCGCACCGAGGCAGAGGTTCGTCGTTTCCAGTTTTCTGGCCGCCGTCATGTTGGTGGCGGGTATCGTATACTCCGCAGTCCCGACGATCTTGCGAAATTCCGGGTTCTTCATGGCCTCTCTCGCCATGACGGCGATATCATATGCCGTCGTAAGATTTGTATTATCCCCGTACTCCTTGTAACCGCTCGCACAGGTAAAAGTGGTGTCTTTGGCGCCGCATTCCCTGGCGCGTTCATTCATCTTTTCCGTAAAGGCATCTATGGATCCGCTTATGGTGATGGCCAGCGTATTGGCAGCATCATTTCCCGATTTTACCAGCATACCGTAAAGAAGCTGCTCCACCGTCAGCACTTCGCCTGCCTTCAGCTCCATGTTCATTTCGATGTCGCTGGGGCTGACCGCCTCCGCCGGCACCGTCACCTGCTGATCCATATCGAGGGTCTCCAGCGTTATGATAGCCGTCATTATCTTCGTTATGCTTGCCGGTGACCTGCGCTCATACGCGTTCTTTTCATACAGCACATCGCCCGAACCAGCATCCATCAGTATGCCGGACGTCCCTTCTATCGGCGGAGCATCCGACCAGTCTATCTCTGCAGACGCCACCGTCTTCACCTTGTCCGCCCTTTCTCCGTCATCAGCAAAAGACGGCGCTGCACCCGTAAGGATAAGCGCCATCATCAATACATATATCGCTATTTTTTTTGCCATGTCCCTACTTCTTTTCAAAGAAGTAGTCCGCGAGTTCAAATCCACTATCAAAATACATCCCTTTCTCGCCCGATCTTTCGCAGAAGCATTTCTCCTCATCGTAAGGCTCTTCCTTCCTGCTGTCGTAGATGACGAACGGCACCGGCGTCGCCGAATGGGTCCTTATTGCCAGCGGCGTTCTGTGATCAGGTACAACGAGCACTCTGAAATCCTCACCGGAATCTCTCAGATACTCCACTATCGGTTTCAGCACCTTTGTATCTATGCTCTCCATGCACTCTATCTTGCCTTCCATGTCTCCCTGATGAGAACACTCGTCCGGTCCTTCCAGATGCATGTAGACAAAATCCATGCCGTCTTTGTATTCCCTTATGGCCGCCTGTGCCTTGCCGTCAAAATTCGTGTGGAGCGTACCTGTAGCTCCTTCCACATCCACGGAATTCAATCCCGCGCATATGGCTATACCCTTTATCAGATCCACAGCGGAGATCGCCGTTCCCTTTATACCGTACTTGTCGTAGAACGAAGACAGGCTCGGCTTTTTCCCCTGCCCCCATATCCACAGGGAATTGGCAGGGTTCAGGCCCTTTGCCTCTCTCGCCTTGTTCACCGGATGCTCCTTAAGTATCCTGTAGCTCTTTTTCATCATATCCGTTATGAAATCCGAGCCCTCGCCCGCAGGCAGATGATCTCCCACCCTCTGAGTCAGCACGTCGTGAGGCGGCGTCAACTCGTAATCGGTAGAGCCGTTGTGCACTATCATGCAGTGTCTGTAGCTGACGCCCGTGTAAAACCTTATGTTTTCATCGGCAAAAGCCTCGTTGACCGCCTTTATCAGTTCATCGGCTTCTTCCGTCGTGATATCGCCGGAACTGTGGTCGGTTATGATGAGGTCTTCATAGTCTCCGTCGCCTGTCAGCGTTATCAGGTTCGTCCTGAAAGCCACATCCGTATCCGACATGTCTATGCCTATGCTGGCGGCTTCCAGCGGCGATCTGCCCGTCAGATAAACGGACGGATCGTATCCCATCACGGAAAGGTTCGCCGCATCGCTTCCCGGAGCCACCCCGGGCGGGATCGTCTTCACCATTCCCACTACGCCCCTGTGGGCAAGCTCATCTATGTTCTTTATATCGGCCACCTCGAGAGGAGTCTTTCCTCCCAGAGCCTCCACGCTGTCATCGCCCGCGCCATCCGGTACAAGTATGAGATACTTCATTATGCGTTCTCCTCCTCGAATTTCTTCATGAATCCGATGAGCGCGTCGACGCCTTCTTCAGGCATCGCATTGTATATGCTCGCACGCATACCGCCTATGGATCTGTGTCCGTTGAGGTTATGCATGTTGTTCTTCTTCGCCTCGGCTACGAATTTCTTGTCAAGATCCCCGTCTCCCGTCACGAACACGACGTTCATCAGCGATCTGTCCTCCTTGTTCACAGGGCACTTGTAAAGTTTGCTTTCGTCGATGTAATCGTAGAGCTTCTTCGCCTTTGCCACATCTCTCCTGTGCATCTCGGCAACTCCGCCCATCTCCTTTATGTACTTGAACACTTCGCCTGCTATATATATTGAGAAGCAGTTAGGCGTATTGTACGTCGAACCGTTGTCGGCGTGGATCTTGTAATCGAGATACGTAGGCACGTTATCCTTTGCGAATCCGATAAGATCCTCCCTCATTATCGCTATGGCTATGCCGGAAGGCGCTATGTTCTTCTGCACGCCGGCATAGATGAGTCCGAATTTCGTTACATCTATCTCTTCGGAAAGTATGCATGAAGACATGTCCGCAACGAGCGGGATATCGCCTGTGTCCGGTATGTACGGATAGTGAGTTCCGTATATGGTGTTGTTGAACGTTATATGCACGTAATCGGCGTCAGGTCTGAAATCCTCTTTCTTCACCTTAGGTATGTATGAGAACGTCGAGTCCTCGGAAGATGCCACGATCCTTATGTCGCCGAACTTCTCCGCTTCCTTGGCCGCCTTCTTCGCCCACGTTCCCGTGATGATGTAGTCGGCCTTGCCGGATTTTCTCAGAAGGTTCAGCGGTACCATTGCGAACTGCAGCGTACCTCCGCCCTGTATGAACATTACCTTGTAGTTGTCAGGAATGTTCATTATGTCCCTGAGATTCTTCTCCGCATCTTCAAGTATCTCTTTAAACTCGGCCGACCTGTGGCTCATTTCCATTACGGATTCGCCGCAGCCCTTGTAGTTTGCCAGATTTGCAGCAGCATCCTCAATGACCTTGAGGGGCAGCATCGACGGTCCCGCCGAGAAATTATACGCTCTTTCGTTGCTCATTTGATTACCTCCACTCTGAACTGAAATGTTTTTAACGTGTCTTTATGTGTCTGTGACTCACTTTACGAATATGTTCAAAAAATACCTATACTGTTTTAAGTATATCACTTTAACTCAGTATAGTAAAGACGAAAGATGGTTTGAGGGTTCGCAGCCCTTGCATCTCCGGCCGTATCCGGGACCTGCGCCGCGGTTTGCAGTCATCCGCACGTTTTGGGGATAACGACTGCAAAAACCAATGGATCAGGAGTTCTTTACCATTTTAGTAAAGGGCCCGGAACAGCATTTTCGAGGCTTTAATGGGCACGTCCGGATGTCGGGAAGCCGCAGGCATTGAAAATTTTGCAGTCACATGCAGGAAAGCGCATCAACGACTGCAAAATCACAGGCAGAATGCAAAACCACAGTTAAGCTGCAAAAGCCTCCGGCCTTTTGTGATATAATGTATGCATAATATCATTGAAAGGATGTGATACATCATGGCAGGATCCATGACAGAAAAGGAAAGGATGCTGAGCGGCGAAAACTACAATCCGCGCTCCGAACAGCTCCTCAAAAGGCGATACGAAGCGCGCGCCCTCATAGACAGGTTCAACAGCATTCCGTCCGATGCGGGCGAAGAGCGTCAGGAAATCCTCGAAGCGCTGCTTGGCTCCATAGGGGAAGGCGTATGGCTCGAAAAGCCGTTTCGCTGCAATTACGGCGAAAACATAACCATCGGAGAGAACACTTTCATAAACTGCGACTGCTATTTTTCCGATGATAACATCATAAAGATAGGGAAAAACGTGATGATCGCTCCGCGCGTACAGCTCTACGGCACACTCCATCCCGTTCCCGCATCCGAAAGGATACTGGATATACCAAAGAGCGAGCACGCCGGCCATCTGCCTTACCGCGTATCATCAAAGCCCATCATAATAGAAGATGAATGCTGGCTGGGCGGAGGCTGCATCGTGCTGCCGGGCGTGACCATAGGTAAAGGCTCGGTCATCGGGGCAGGCAGCATAGTCACGAAGGATATCCCGCCCCATTCCGTAGCCGTAGGCAATCCGTGCCGCGTCATAAGAACGATCGAGGAAGACCTTTAGGTCTTCCTCTCAGTCGTCAGTATAATCGTCAGTCGCGCAGGCTCCCGCGTTCTAAAGTTTCAGTCTAAAGCTTCAGTCCCCTGTACCGGTCAAAACACGCGAATATCTCATGCCTCCTCGGTCTTGCCATATTGGCAACGCCCGATCTGCTACCGCATACGGCATCGAGACCTTCCCTGTCCATGATCTTCTCCAGCTCATCGACTATCTGCTGTATATTCTTCCTTCCGTCCAGAATGTTCTGCTGGGCGTATCTCACACAGTATCCGAGGGCCGTCACCTGCTCGCTGTCGGCTATCTGCTCCACGTATCTTAAGTCTATGTTTTCCCTGTTTATGGAGATCGCTTCACGCCCCATGGTCTTCATCTTTATCTTCCCGCCGCTTCTGAAACCCTCCGAGGCTTCCGGACATCTGTCAAAGGACGGCTTCCTTCCGGCAGGCTCCGCGCCGCTGATGGCGGGAAAGCTCTCCGCCTCCCTTTTCGCGTATTCCGTTATATCCCTCGGCACATATCTGTCCATCTGTATTATGCTGTCGGCCACGTGAAAATACGAGCCGGAGCTT
>CASEFF010000240.1 GCA_949287115.1 uncultured Bacillota bacterium
CTTGAGGTTTACAGTTGCCCGTGCGTTTTCGAGAAAACAACTGTAAAATCCAATGGGCCAGGAGTTCTTTACCTTTTTGGTAAATGGCTCGGAACATTATTTTCGGGCTTTTATGGGCACATCCGAAGGTCAGGCGTTTGCAAAGGTTGAAAATTTTGCAGTCCCATGTGGAAAATTGTACTGACAACTGTAAAACTCATGCTCTGATCCTGTGCATACAAAACGCCATGCAGCCGCAGCATCCGAAATAATTGAACGAAGGCGGCGGGTGTGGTATATTTATTAGCGGAGGCGGGTTTCATGAGCAGGAAGATATTGTTGAACATTGATTACTCCCTTATACAGGGATTTTACTGGATGTTCTATGCCGTTGCGGCGATGTTCGTATCGGTGTATATGCTCGGGAAGGGATATACGAACACTTCGATAGGAATAGTGATAGCTGTGGGCAATATACTTGCCGTGCTGATGCAGAGCATTCTGGCCAACATCACCGACAAGGCGGAGAAGATATCAGACATTGCCATCATAAAGATACTCACGGCAGTGCTGTTCCTGCTTACGGCAGCGGTGCTGCTTATAGGCGAGAAGTCGATGGCGCTGACGGTGGCATATACGGCGCTTATAGTGGTCCATACGGCTCTCCATCCTTTTGTCAATGCGATGAGTTTTACTCTGGGGGAGAGCGGTGAGTATGTCAGCTTCGGCATAGGCAGGAGCATGGGCTCGCTTTTCGCGGCGGTGCTCGGCCTTGCAATGGGATATCTGGTGACGGATTTCGGAGTCGACGTCATACCGTTTTCGGGTCTCATCATACTGATCGTGCTGGAGATCGTGGTGATAGTGGCAGGGGTGCATTACAGGAGATTTACGACAGGAAACGGTAGAGAAGAAGATACGACCGCCGGAGAAGTTGTGGAAGTCATAAGCCTCGGGGAGTTCGTTTCCGGCAATATCGTTTTCATGGTGCTGAGCGCAGGCATCGTGGCGCTGTTTTTCGGAAACGTCATAGTGGAAAACTTTACGATACAGATAATAGACAGCATAGGCGGAGATACGGAGCAGCTGGGGGTCATGATATTCGTCATGGCGATGCTGGAGATGCCGGCAATGCTGTTTTTTGACAAGATAAAAAAGCACTTTTCATACGTGTTCCTGCTGAGGGTCGCGGCCATATTCTTTGCGGTGAAGATAACGCTGATGTACCTTGCCGATACCATGACGGTCATGTATATGGCTCAGGCATGTCAGGTGCTGGGATACGGCCTGATGTTTCCCGCAATGGTCAGCTTCATAGATGATATAATGACGAAGGGAGAAGCCGTCAGAGGGCAGGCTGTGTTCACGACGGCGATAACCGTGGGCAATGTCCTCGGCTGCGTGTTCGGCGGCAGGATACTGGATGTGTCGACGGTCGGGACACTGCTTCTTATATGTTCGGCCATAACGGTGGCGGGAACACTTTTGATATGCTGCACGGTCGGCAGGATAAAGGGACGCGGCGCGTCAAGGTAACGGGACGGAATATGTACGGAAGGGGAAAACGCACATGGCGGAGAAGAAAGAACTGAGATATTTCAACATAGGAAACTCCTACGGAGGCAACCAGCGGTGGATGATAGACCCGTGGATGCATATAGGCGGCTGCGGCGCGCTGACAGCGTGTGATATTTTCATATACATGATGCTGTATAAAGAAGCCGGGGAGCTTTGTCCCTACGACGTATCCGCCATGACGAAAAAACAGTACAGGAAGTTTGCCATGTCGGTGAGACCGTACCTGCGTCCGAGGGAATCGGGGATAAAGGATCTCGAGACATTCATGGAGGGGGTCAGGATATACCTTGAAGACGTCGGTGAAACGGGAGTGACGCTGACGGGATTTGACGGCAGCGAGCCGTATGAAAAGGCGGCAGCGGCCATAGTGGAAAGCATAGACAGAGATATGCCGCTGGCGTATCTGATGCTGAAGCACAGCGACAGGAAGTTCGACTTCTTTGAGTGGCACTGGTTTCCTGTGATAGGATATGAGGAAACGGAAGGCGGTTTCATGATAAAAGTCGCCACCTACGGCAAGGCGCACTGGCTGCCGTTAAGGGAACTGTGGGATACGGGATATGATGAAAAGGGCGGCATGGTGCTGTTCGATATAAAAAAGAGCGAAAGCAGCCAGACAGTATAGATATTACAAAATCATCAAAGCAAAGGGGCGCCGGTTCATCCGGCGCCCTGTCGTATGTCTGTCACGTGTATCCATACTTCAGATAAATCTTTCCAGCAGTACGTATGTCCTGTCTTTCCGCGTCTGGCCGCCGACTTCACGCAGGTAGGCCTTTCCCTTTCCGCGGAGGACCAGTTTATCGCCTTCTTCCACCTTCATGTCCGCCTTTTCTGCCTGTATACCGTTGACGAATACGATGCCGGACCGGATGGCTTCGGCGGCTTTTCCGCGGGACAGTTTGAATGCGGAGGATACGATGTTGTCGAGCCGCAGCGAAGCTACGGTATCGTTTACCATGACCGTCCTGACTTCCGGTATCATGAGCTCGGACAGGGGTACGGATGAAAGCTCGAGCCGCGTCCTTCCGGCCTGATGGTAGTTGAGCAGCAGGAAGTCCTTTATATCGTCGAGAATTATGATGTCGGCGCCGTCATCTCTCACGAGTATATCGCCGGTCATCTCACGCTTTATACCGAGTCCCGTCAGGGAACCGAGATAGTCGCGATGGGTGAGCTTCCTGCCGCCTGTCGGAGTCGTTACGCGTATGACCGACAGCGGGATGTCGCTCTCGTCGGCGTAATCCGGCAGAAACGCTGCAACGGTACGCTCCGCATCTTCGTAGCCTCCGAAAAATGTGTATCTTGAGTCGCCGGCGCCCCGTGTGATCCGGCGACAAAGTTTTTCTGCCATGGAGCGCTGTCTGAGATCGAGAAAGCCGGTAAACGTTATGCGGTACTGGCTCAAACACTGCTCCAGCTTGTCCTCGATGCCGGCAAGCAGCATCTTGTCTTCTTTTGACATATCCATATCAATTCATCTCCTTTTTCGCCATTACATTATATTGGAACGGAAGGCGCTGTGCAACAGTTTAACGCGACCGGAGCGCCCGGAATATACCGGTCGTTCGGATTGACATGAGACTCAGGCCGCAGGCGGTACTTTGATATGGAAAGGAAGGGCGGCGTATGTTATCATGGATACGGCTTTAAAACGGAAAAACGATCGGGAGGTATCGCCATGAGAAAAGGATATATAAGACGAAACGACAGCTACGACATACCCTACAGCTGCGAGGGATATGAGGACGCGGGAAAGGCGGTCATCGTCGTCCACGGGTTTGCCAGCAGCAAGGAGAGCCCTACGGTGGAGATGCTGATGCGCAAGCTGCCGGCAAAGGGGTTCGGCGTTGTGGCTTTCGACCTGCCGGCTCACGGAGACAGCCCGGCGGACGGCGAGATGCTCAATGTTGAGAACTGCGTCGCCGATATGAAGGCGGTGGAGGATTTTACAGCGGAAAATTTCCCAAAGGCGGAGATATGTTATTTCGGGTCGAGTTTTGGCGCCTACATAACGATGACATACCTGACGGAGCGCAGGACGCGTGGAGAGCGGGCGTTTTTCAGGAGCGCAGCCGTCAACATGTCCGACTATTTCGATGAACTGAACGATACCGAAAAGAAGGAGCTTTCGGATAACGGGTATTTCATGCTCGAAGACGACGTGAGGCCTGTAAAGATAACGGAGAGTTTCCTGCGGAGCCTGAAGGAAAACGATCCGAGAGAAGACTTCGCGCGGAGAGGGCTTACCTTGAGGATGATACACGGGAGCTGCGATGAGGATATCGCATACGATGAGGCTGTGAAGTTCGCGGAAAAGTACGATATAGAGCTCGTCACGGTTGAGGGCGGAGATCACAGGCTCTCCATACCGGGAGCGCCGGAAAGGGTGCTGACGGAAGCGCTGGATCTGTTCAAATAAAGGAAGGGACTCGACGGGAGGCGTCATGAAGATACTGCTTGTGGCTGTAAACGCAAAGTACATACATTCAAATCCGGCTGTATACAGTCTCGCATCCTGCTGCAGGGAGCGGGCGCGCGGCGGCAGTCTGCACCGGGATGGCGTGGAGGTTCCGGCGCCCGAAACGGAGATCGCCGAATACACGATAAATCAGCAGACGAGCCGCATACTGGCTGACATATATGACAGGAAACCCGATGTCCTGATGTTTTCATGTTACATCTGGAACAGGCGCGAAGTGGCGGGATTGATTCGCGATGCGAAGAGCGTGATGCCGGACGTCGATATATGGATCGGCGGGCCGGAGGTGTCTTTCGATGCGGAAAACATCCTGAAAACACTGCCGGAGGCAAGGGGGATCATGCGCGGAGAAGGAGAAGATATCTTCTGCCGTCTGGCAGCTCTGTATTCTGCCTGCGGGGAAAAGAAGCGGCTGCCGGTACGCGGTGAACTTGAACGGGTGGAAGGAATAACGTTCCGTGACGGAGAGACGGTGGTATCGTGTGACGAGCCTCAAAAGTGTGTGGATCTTGATGCCCTGCCGTTTCCATATGAGAAGTCCGAAGGGCCGGAAAACAGGATAATATATTACGAAAGCAGCAGAGGATGCCCGTTCCGGTGCGCCTACTGCCTGTCGTCTGTCGACAGAACGATGCGCTTTCGCGATGTGGAGAAGGTGAAGGATGAGCTTAGGATATTCATTGACAGCGGAGTACCGCAGGTGAAATTCGTGGACAGGACGTTCAACTGCGAGCGGGAGCGGGCGCTGGATATATGGAGATTCCTTGCGGAAAACGATAACGGCGTCACGAATTTTCACTTTGAGATAGCGGGAGACATCCTTGGGGACGAGGAGCTGGCGCTGCTCGGGAGCGTGAGGCCGGGGCAGTTTCAGCTGGAGATAGGCGTACAGTCGACGAACGGCAGGACTCTGGAGGAGATACGCAGGAATGCCGATTTAAAGCGCCTTGGAGAAAACGTTGCGGCAATAAAGCGGGCAGGCAACGTACATGTCCATCTGGATTTGATAGCCGGTCTGCCCTATGAAGACTACGGCAGCTTTTCACGTTCTTTCGACGATGTGTTCGCCATGGGGTCCGACCAGCTGCAGCTGGGATTTCTGAAGGTGCTGTCGGGGACGCCGATGGAGGAAAAGCGTGATACGTACGGGATAAAGCATACGGCAGAGCCGCCGTACGAAGTACTGAAGACGCGATGGATCTCATACGAAGATATCATAAAGCTCAAAGGCGTCGAGGAAATGGTGGAGGTCTACCATAACAGCGGACAGTTCGGAAATTCACTGGCGCTGCTTATGGGACATTTCGCCGGGCCTTTCAGTTTTTTCGAAGCGCTGGCGGGATGGTACGAAGATGCCGGCACGGCAATGGTGAACGTGTCGAGAAACGCGCGGTATGAGAGGCTGCTTGCGTTTGCGGCGGATATGCTTTCGGGACATGATTTGGAGGAGTTTGTCACGGCCATGATATTCGACTATTATATGCGCGATAATGTGAAGTCGAGACCTGAGTTTTTCGGAGCGGAGAGAGTGGAAAAGTCCTTTTCGAAGACGTTTTACAGCATAGAAGCGAGGGAGCACAGGTATCTTTCGGGAGGCCGTTACGACACCGATGATCCGAGACTTTTGAGGAAGCTCACGCATCTGGAAAAAGCCGGGGGTAGATATTATCTGTTCGATTACGAGGATCGTGATCCGCTGAACGGTAATGCGAGGGTCATAAAGATAGAGGAGCGGATATATCTGGAGAGACACACGGATTTAACGTAAAATTAAAGAGGAGATGGTGGAAGAGTGGTGGCGTTGTTCATATACTTTAAAATAGATATTTTAAAGTAAGGGGGAATGAAAATGGCACTGCTTATGAATGATACGGATATGAAAAGTATGCTTGAGTCCATCAGGCCGGAAGGAGAGACATATCAGGGGCAGGCATGGGGGACGCTCATGTCGGGAACGGCTGAAATGCTGGCGCTGGGCGCATTGAGCAATGTCTACTGCTATATCGGTGTGACTGAGAAATCGCTCGTGATAGCGGTGTTGGAGACTTTGGACATATCTCACATCTACGGCAGGATATGTCTTCCGTTCAGTGAACTTGAATCTGTTAAGATAAAGAAGGGACTTGTGCCGTCTCAGAGAATAATAAAGATAAAGAGCGGAAAGACGAAACTGAAAATCTCGCTTGTCAACAATTCAATAACTGCGAAGGTGAAAGAGCAGAAGCAGGGAATGAAAGTCATCTGCGAAGCGTTGGAAAGCATTGCAAAATGACGCATCGACTTATACCTCTTTGTATGCTATGATTGTAATTGTGAATCATGGTATGGAAAGAGGTATTTTTATGGACAAATGCTCGTCAAAACATATCTGTGTCGGTCTGCTGGCTCATGTGGATGCCGGCAAGACGACGCTGTCGGAAGCGCTGCTCTACAAAACGGGAGCCGTAAGGAAGTGGGGCCGCGTGGATCACGGCGATGCATTTTTTGACTCCGACAGTCAGGAACGCGACCGCGGCATAACCATATTTTCAAAGCAGGCCGAGATGGAATACGGGGGCACGCGATTCACGCTTCTGGACACGCCGGGCCATGTGGATTTTTCTTCGGAAATGGAGAGAACGCTTCAGGTGCTGGATTATGCCGTTCTGATCGTCAGCGGAAACGACGGCATACAGGGGCATACGGTCACGCTGTGGAAGCTGGCGGAAAAGTACGGGATACCGCTGTTCATATTCATAAACAAGACCGACCTTGCCGGGGTGGATACGACCGGAGTGCTGGAAGAGCTGAGGAAGACATTCGACCAGGGATGTCTCGATTTCTGTGCGGAAAAAAGCGAGAGCTGGATGGAGCAGGCTGCCATGTGCGACGAGAAACTGCTGGAAGAGTTTCTCGATACGGGGACTGTAAAGGACAGCAGTATCGCGGAGGCGATAGCGGACAGAAGGATATTCCCGTGCTATCACGGTTCGGCGCTAAAACTGGAGGGCATCGACGAGCTCCTTGAGGGCCTTTCCGTCTATTCGTCGGCAAGGATTTTTGGCAGCGGGTTTGGCGCCAGAGTTTACAAGATAACGCGTGACGACAGGGGAGCGAGGCTCACCCACATGAAGATCACCGGCGGTACCTTGCGCGTGAAGGACGATATCGGCGGTGAAAAGGTGGAGCAGATAAGGATATATTCCGGCGAGAAGTTCAGGACCGTGGACGCTGCAAAGGCAGGGGACGTGTGCGCCGTCACAGGTCCTGCGGCCACATACGCAGGAGAGGGCATCGGGACTGAAGAGGATGCGGAGGAGCCGGTGCTGGGATCCGTGCTGACATATCAGGTGATACTGCCGCCGGGAACGGACGTCCATAAAGCGCTCCAAAATCTGAAAATACTGGAAGAAGAGGATCCGCAGCTGCACATAGTATGGAACGGGAGGCTCCAGGAGATACATATTCAGCTCATGGGCGAGGTGCAGACCGAGATAATAAAGAATGTTGTCGCCGAAAGGTTCGGGATGGATGTGGAGTTCGGAGAGGGAGCCATAGCCTACAGGGAAACCATCGCCGGGCCTGTTATGGGCGCCGGACACTTCGAACCGCTGAGACATTACGCGGAAGTGCATCTGCTGCTGGAGCCGGCAGAGGCGGGAAGCGGGCTCACGTTCGGCTCATGCTGCAGCGAGGATGAGCTGGACAGGAACTGGCAGAGGCTCATACTGACACATCTGGAAGAAAGGGAGCATGTCGGAGTTCTGACGGGATCACCGATCACCGATATGAAGATAACGCTGGTGGCGGGAAAGTCCCATCTCAAACATACGGAAGGCGGCGATTTCAGGCAGGCTACCTACAGGGCTCTCAGGCAGGGGCTCATGAAGGCCGAAAGCGTGTTGCTGGAGCCCTGGTACGGATTCAGACTTGAGATACCGCAGGCCATGACCGGAAGGGCAATAGGCGATATACAGCGTATGAGCGGCCGTGTGGATGAACAGGAGTCCGTTGGAGACACAGTCGTTGTGACGGGCATAGCGCCCGTGTCGGAAATGAAGGATTATGCCGTTGAGGTGGCATCGTACACGAAAGGGTACGGGAATTTCTCATGTTCGCTTCATGGATATCTGCCGTGCCATGATCAGGACGAGGTGGTGCGGGAGATGGGCTACGATCCGGAAAGTGATGTGGAGAATACGGCGGATTCGGTGTTTTGCGACCATGGAGCAGGAGTCAATGTCAGATGGGA
>CASEFF010000241.1 GCA_949287115.1 uncultured Bacillota bacterium
CAATGTAATCACTGCTCCGGAAATCGAAATGTTGATTATTTTCAATGAGGATAAGTATAAGGAGTTTAAGAAGTCCGGAAAGAAACCGAGTGATTTCTGTAAGGAAGACTTAAAGATGGCAAGTGTGAAGTCTTACAGCTTTGTAAAGGATTATTTCTCAGACCCTGATATACTTTTGGCAGCAATTAAGAAATACCATGAGATATCAAAAATTCAGAAAGGCGAATATACGCTGCTAGATCTTTTGAAAATGTAGAGATGAAAAGTTTAATAGGAACATGAAAGTAATTCCGGTTACTTTCTACTACGTTTTTACTACTTTTGACGGCTTCAATATGCCACATTTTGCCTGTTCTGTGATTGCTTTAACAGTCACAGCGGAAACTACATACCCGGCAAATCGCGGTAAAACAGGGCAAACTAACGCAAAACAGGAGGACTTTAAGATATGATAAGAGTGCTATTCATCTGCCACGGCAATATCTGCCGAAGTACGATGGCGGAATTTGTTTTCAAGGACATGGCGGAAAAGGCGGGTGTGGCGGACAGGTTTTATATAGATTCCGCGGCCACCAGCAGGGAGGAGATCGGACACGATACCGATCCGAGGACGAAGCGAAAGCTTGACGAAAACGGGATAAAATACACGAAGAGGCGCGCCAGGCAGATCACAAAGAAGGATTACGAAGAATACGACATGATAATAGCGATGGATGATTCCAATGTCAGGGATATGAGATGGATCATCGGAGACGATACGGAAGGCAAGGTTTTCAAGCTGATGCACTTTGAGGGTGAAGATCGTGACGTCGCAGATCCGTGGTACACTGGGAATTTCGACGTGACGTACGATGATGTGATAGAAGGCTGCGAGGGACTGCTGGAACATCTGAAAAAGGAGAGGTGTATATGAGCGTCGTATGCGGAACGGAATACATGGAAGTGATGACAGGTCATGACGGTATAAAAGCATTCTTTTCATTGAAGGACGGCGCATCGGACGGATACCCGTACGACAGGAAAGATGTTTTCGCAAAACTGGGACTTGAAAGTGCTATACCGGTATGGCCGAAACAGATCCATGAGGACAGGATAGCCGTCATCGGCGAAAAACCGGGCAAGCCGCTCAGGATACCCGATACGGACGGTCTGATAACGAATGTAAAGGGAGTGCTGCTTACCACTGTACACGCCGACTGTTTGCCGGTGTATTTTTTCGATACAAAGAAAGAGGTCATAGGTCTCGTCCATGCGGGATGGCGCGGAACGGCGGCGGAGATCGCACGTAAAGCGGTCAGGGAGATGGTGAAAGTTTTCCGGTGCGCCCCTGATGACATCTGTGCCTGCATAGGTCCCGGTATCAGCAGGTGCTGTTTTGAGACGGGCCGCGACGTATACGATGCATTCGCGGATTCATGGAACGTGGCGGGAAATATTGATGACGTCACGGATATTAGAAAAAACGGGGCGGGTGAGGAGAAATATTATATAGACCTGAAAGAGATAAACCGCCGGCAGCTTGAGGCAGAGGGGGTCTTGACGGAAAACATCGGGGTCAGCAGTCATTGCACGTGCTGTGAGCCGGAGCTTTTCTGCTCATACAGGCGTGAAGGAGGCACATACAGGAGGATGGGCGCAGGCATCTGTATGCTGAGCCGATAAAGGCCGGTAAATGCGATGGAAAAGGTATAGTTTTTATTGATATTTTTTAGTCAGGGGATTATAATGAAAACGTTGCTTGACACGGCTTCGCCGAGCGGAGGTTTTCAGTGAAATGCGCATCGACAAGCTCGCGCATTAGAATGAAAACGTTGCTTGACACGGCTTCGCCGAGCGGAAGTTTTCAGTGAAACGCGCATCGACAAGCTCGCGCGTTAGAATGAAAACGTTGTTTGACACGCGCCTGCAACGCACAAAATTATCAAGTGAAAGGAATTTCAAATGCTCAAGGTAGAGAATCTTTCTTTTTCCGTCAACGAGAAGGGGGCGGAGCTCAATATACTGTCGGATATAAGTTTTGAAGTCGAAAAGGGCGAGATGCTGGTCATCACCGGACCCAACGGCGGCGGCAAGTCGACGCTGGCAAAGGTGCTGATGGGCATAGAGAAGGCCGAGTCGGGAAAGATCATCCTGGACGGCGAAGACATAACGGATTACGACATAGATGAAAGGGCCAAGGCGGGCATAGGCTTTGCGTTCCAGCAGCCGCCGCGTTTCAAGGGGATGACGGTGGACAGGCTCATATCGCTTGCGGCGGGAGAGCACAAGACTGAGGCGGAATGTTGCGACCTCCTGAGCAGGGTTGGTCTCTGCGCGCAGGAATACGTAAAGCGTGAAGTCGACAACACGCTGTCGGGCGGTGAGATGAAGCGTCTCGAGATAGCCACGGTGCTGGCAAAGCCTCACAAACTCTGCATATTCGACGAACCCGAGGCCGGCATCGACCTGTGGAGCTTTTCCATGCTGATACAGCAGTTCGAAGAGATAAAGAAAGACGATAATCAGAGCCTCATACTCATATCTCACCAGGAGAGGATAATGCAGATGGCCGACAGGGTCATGGTCATAGAAGACGGAAAGGTGGCAGGCATAGGCAAGAGAGCCGATATACTGCCTCAGCTCATGAAGCAGGGTCCGTCATGTTGTGCATATTTAAAGAGACTTGAGGAAATATAGGAGGATCAGAAAGTGGCAGAACTGGACAAGGTAACGCAGACGATACTTAAATACATAGATGAACTGGGTTTCAAACAGGAAGGTGCTTTTAATCTCAGGCACAACGGCATGGCCATGTGCCACGGAGACAGCGAGCACGTGAAGATCGTAAAAAAGGAAGATAAGCCGGGCATCGATATTTACATCGACGGAGATGCTGACGGTGAGGAGGTACACATTCCGGTGGTGGTAGACGCATCGGGATTCACCGACAGGGTGTACAACGATTTTCATATAGCCGACGGCGCCGATGTCGTGATCATCGCCGGGTGCGGCATACATAACGACGGACACGCCGACAGCCGGCATGACGGCGTACACTCTTTCTTCGTGGGAAAAGGCGCAAACGTCACATACAAGGAGAGCCATTACGGAGAGGGAAGCGGCGAAGGCGCGAGGATCCTCAATCCCGTGACCAACATACATATGGACGACGACAGCGTGTTTACGCTGGACACTTCACAGATAAAGGGCGTGGACTCGACGAAGCGCGAGACGCAGGTCGACATGGGAAAGAACGCCAAACTGTTCGTGGTGGAAAAGCTCATGACTCACGGGGAGCAGATCGCCGAGTCGAACATGGAAGTGAGACTCAACGGTGCCGGAAGTTCGGCTCAGATAATATCCAGATCCGTAGCCAAGGAGAATTCGAGCCAGATATTCCATCCGGCGGCCGTGGGCAACAACAAGTGCAACGCGCACATACAGTGCGATTCCATCATCATGGGTGAGGCTCAGGTGAGATCCATACCGGAGATAAACGCGAAGCATCTGGACGCCGCGATAATACACGAGGCGGCCATAGGCAGGATAAACGACGAGCAGCTCATAAAGCTCAGGACGCTGGGCATGAAGGAAGAGGAAGCGGAGAACGTTATCATAGAAGCGTTCCTGAACTGATTGTGTCAGGGCGCGACGGCGATATCGGGGAGAGATATTCGGGAGACGGCATGAAACTCATATCATGGAATGTAAACGGCATAAGGGCGGCTATGGGCAAGGGATTTCTTGATTTTGCAAGGGAGCAGAGCCCGGACATACTGTGCGTGCAGGAGACCAAGATGCAGGAAGGCCAGGCGGAAGTCCCGCTGGAGGGTTACCATCAGTACTGGTGCTCCGCGGAGAAAAA
>CASEFF010000242.1 GCA_949287115.1 uncultured Bacillota bacterium
CATCAAGGCGGCCGGCATAAGCGGACAGGACGGCGGACTGCTGCGGGTGAAGAAAAAGCTCTCCGACGGGCAGGACATAGGTTTCGTCGGCGATGTGACGAAGGTCGATCCGAAGATCCTGAAAGATCTCATGGAAAAGGACTTCCTGCCGGTGGTTTTCCCGATAGGCATCGACGAAGACGGAGTGTCGTACAACATAAACGCCGATGAGGCGGCCAGCGCCATAGCGACTGCTCTCAAGGCGGAAAAACTGGCGTACCTTTCGGACGTCGAAGGCGTGCGCATGGATCCGAAGGACCCGGAATCGGTGATATCGGAGCTTTATACCGGAGAGGCGAAGGAACTGATAGAACAGGGCATAATATCGGGCGGGATGCTGCCTAAGATAGAGAACTGCATCGACGCCATCAACAAGGGCGTATCGAGGGTGCATATCATGGACGGAAGGATACCGCACGGCCTCCTTCTGGAGATATTCACCAACAAAGGTATAGGAACGGCGATCATAAAGGATAATGAGGAGAAATACTGGAATGAACAGCAATGAGATAAAAAAACTGGACAGCGAGAAGATAGTGGCTACCTACGGAAGATACGATCTCGTGGCCGACAGCGGCAAGGGTGCGATATGCCGCTCGGTCGACGGGAAGGAATACATAGATTTCACCGCGGGCATAGGCGTCAACTGCCTCGGGTTCTGCGATGACGGATGGGTGGAGGCGGTGACGGCACAGCTGAAAAAGCTGCAGCACGTCTCAAATCTTTACTATACTGAGCCGCAGGTGAAGGTGGCTTCCATGCTGACGGAGAGGACGGGGATGAAGAAGGTGTTCTTCGGCAACTCCGGAGCCGAGGCAAACGAAGCGGCCATAAAGACCGCCAGAAAGTACGGCTCGGTAAACAAGGGTATAGAAAAGAACAGGATAATAACCCTCAACAATTCCTTCCACGGCAGGACCATGGCGACCATCACGGCAACGGGACAGGAAGGGTATCATAAGTTCTTCACGCCGTTCCTGGACGGATTTGACTACTGCGACGCCAACGATATCGATCAGCTGAAGGAGCTGGTGAGCGACGATACCTGCGCCATAATGATGGAGATGATACAGGGCGAGGGCGGAGTGCTCAATCTGGATGCCGGATTCGTAAAGGCTGTGGAGAGCATATGCGCCGAGAAGGATATATTGTTTATCGCCGATGAAGTGCAGACGGGCATAGGCAGGACGGGCAAGCTGTTCGCTTACGAATATTTCGGCGTGAAGCCGGATATCGTGACCTTCGCCAAGGGCATAGGCGGAGGCCTTCCGATAGGCGGAGCGCTGTTCAGTGAAAAGTGCTGCGACGTGCTGGAACCGGGAAATCACGGAACGACGTACGGAGGAAACCCGGTGGCGTGCGCCGGCGCGGTGGAGGTGCTGACACGCATCGACGATGCGTTCCTTGAAGATGTTACGAAGAAGGGTGAATATCTCAGGGAGAAACTGCTGGATATACCGCAGGTTAAGAGCGTCAGCGGCATGGGACTCATGCTCGGCGCCGAGATAGAAGGTAAGGAAGCGGGACAGGTGGTGAAGGACGCACTGGAAATGGGTCTGATGATACTGACGGCCAAGGACAGGGTGAGGATGCTGCCGCCGCTGACCATTACATATGATGAGCTGGACGCCGGCCTTGAGATACTGAAGAAGGCGCTGGCATAGCCTGTATGATACGTATGAATTTCACCTCCTTACGGGGCAACCTGTAGGGGGGATTTTTTGTGGTGTTATTTGCGATGTTAAATATTAACGTTTCTTAAAAAACATTGTGTGAAAAAGTTGACATTGGGGCAACAAGGTCATATAATGAATTATCGGAATTGACTGTATTTTTAAGAAAATAATGAAAAGCAAAGGAGCCAAAAGCTTCATGCGTATCATATCACGTCGGTTCCGTGCATGTTGTATCAGAGGTTATAGCTGTTGTATCTTAATGTGAAAAGGAGGGTGTTATGTCGGAAGAAAGAAAAGTCAATGCTTCTGAGCCGCAGGAACTGAAGCGCGGCATCAAGAGCTGGCAGGTTGCCTTCATAGGACTGGGCGGCGTTATCGGCTCGTGTTACTTCCTCGGAGTAGGCTGGTGTATCCAGGTAATGGGTCCTTCGGTATTCTTCGCATTTGCTGTAGTCGGACTCATAGTATTCGGACTTATGATATCTTATGCAGAGTTATTGGTAAATCTGCCGAGAAAGGGTACATTCGTAGCTTACACCAATGAATTCCTCGGACCTACGTTGTCTGTCGGGATGGGCTGGTCAGTCTGGTTCAACTGGGTTTGCTACTGTCCGTCGGAAGCCATAGCCGTATCGTACGTACTGCAGGCTCTGACAGGCAATGACAGCCCGATAGCCTATGCGGCATTCGCTCTTGGCACCATGGCGGCGCTGACGATCATCAATCTCTGTGCCGTTGACATCTTCGCCAAGATAGAGTCCGGACTTGCCATCACAAAGGTAATCGTAATCATAATATTCATAATCGTAGCATTCGGAATCTGGATCGGACTGTGGGGCAGCCCTGACAGTGCTGTACTCGGAGCAGTCGAAGAAGGATTCAAGGGCATGGGCATCAACTTCGGCAGCGGCAGCATGTATCACGACCTGTTCCCTAACGGCGTTTCGGTAGTAC
>CASEFF010000243.1 GCA_949287115.1 uncultured Bacillota bacterium
ACGTCAAGGAGATGGGCGAGATGGAGCCCATCGTGAAAAAGTACAAGGAGTACAAGAAAGCCAAGAGCGATCTGGCGGATGCCAGGGAGATGCTGGAAGACGGCGATGAGGAGATGCGGGAACTGGCAAAGGAGGAGATCTCGGAGCTGGAAGAGCAGATAGAGCAGCAGGAGGAAGAGCTGAAAGTGCTGCTCCTTCCAAAGGACCCCAACGATGAAAAGAACGTCATCCTCGAGGTCAGGGCAGGTACAGGCGGCGACGAGGCAGCTCTTTTCGGTGCGGACCTTCTGAGGATGTACACAAGATATGCCGAGAGAAAGGGCTGGAAGACGGAGCTGATAGAGCTGAACGATACGGGCCTTGGCGGCATCAAGGAAGCGGTGCTCCTCATAAAGGGAAAGGGTGCCTACTCGAGGCTCAAGTACGAAAGCGGAGCCCACAGGGTGCAGAGGGTGCCGGAAACGGAGTCCAGCGGCAGGATCCACACGTCGGCGGCGACCGTGGCAGTGCTGCCCGAGGTGGACGACGTGGAAGTGGATCTCAATCCCAACGACGTAAGGGTCGATGTTTACAGGGCGTCCGGTAACGGCGGCCAGTGCGTAAACACCACGGACTCGGCCGTCAGACTCACCCACGAGCCTACGGGACTGGTGGTGACATGTCAGGATGAAAAGTCCCAGATAAAGAACAAGGAAAAGGCTTTCAAGGTCCTCAAGTCAAGGCTTTACGACCTGAAGATGCAGGAGCAGAACAAGGAGATCGCCGACCAGAGAAAGAGCATGGTGGGATCCGGAGACAGGAGCGAGAGGATCAGGACGTACAACTTCCCGCAGGGAAGGGTGTCCGACCACAGGACAGGCGTGACACTTTACAAGCTGGATAACTTCCTGGACGGAGACCTCGATGAGATAATCGACGGCCTCATCACCAGCGATCAGGCCGAAAAGATGAAGAACTTTTAGGGAGACCTATCCCGACGAGCGAAGGGAGTCGTTGGAAGGTCCCCCGTCAGGATTGCCCGAAGCGAAGCGAGGAATGCAATCTACGGCGAAAGGAAGCACAATGAAAACGAAAATACTGACTACAGAGGAAAAAGATATACGGGAAGCGGCGAAGATCATCGCAAAGGGCGGACTCGTGGCCTTTCCGACGGAAACGGTATACGGTCTCGGCGCCAATGCGCTGGACGCGGATGCGGTGGCGAAGGTTTACGAGGCCAAAGGCCGTCCCAGCGACAACCCGATGATAGTCCACATAGCCAGAGCCAGCGACATAGGTCAGCTGACGCCGATGCTCAGCGAGGATATCGTCATGCTGATCGACAATTTCTGGCCGGGGCCTCTGACGATGGTGCTGAGAAAGAAAGCGGGCATCCCCGACAGGACCACGGGAGGGCTCGATACGGTAGCGGTCAGGATGCCGGACAATGAAGCGGCTCTCAGACTGATAACGCTGGCGGACTGTCCGATCGCCGCGCCAAGCGCCAACATTTCCGGAAGCCCGAGCCCGACGAGGGCGAAGGACGTGATCGCCGACATGGACGGCAAGATCGACGCCATCATCGAAAGCGAGGACTGCCGCGTAGGCATAGAGTCGACGGTGGTGGACATGACGGGAGATGTCCCGACCATCCTGCGGCCGGGGATAATAACGGCGGAGAACATCGAAGCGGCTCTGGATAAGGAAGTCAGATACGATGAAGCTCTTTTGAGAGGAGCGGAGCTGACGGGAATAGACCCGCAGCTTGCGGCAGAAGGAGAGGGCGCGGCGGCTGACGGCGTAAACGGCACGGCCGGCGGAGCGGCAGGCGCAGACGAAAGCGGCGTAGCGGAAGGATTCAGGCCGAAATCCCCCGGAATGAAATCCAAACATTACGCGCCGAAAGCCCAGATGACCATCATAGAAGGCAGGCGCGACAAGGTCAAGAGCGAGATAGAAAGGCTGAAAGCCTTAAACGAAAGGCTCGGCCTCAAGGTGGGCGTCATACTGTTCGAGGAAAAGGCATTCATCGAGGCGGCTCACGACTTTTTCTCGAAGCTGAGAGATCTGGACAACGAAGGCGTCGATCTGATACTGGCGGGAGCCATGAGCGACAGGGACGGCGTCGGATTTGCCGTGATGAACAGGATGCTCAAATCAGCGGGATACAACATAGCCAGAGTTTAGGCCAGGGTTTAGGCCGGAGTTTGGAAAAGGACCGGGATGCGCGATGCTCCCTGCGGCGCAGAGACGCGGAACGGACATACGGAACAGGAGAAAGAGATATGAAGATAGCCATTGCCGCCGACCACGGCGGATATAAGCTGAAGGAAACGATAAAGGAATATCTTGAGATCAGAGGGGACGAAGTGCTGGATCTGGGAACGGATTCCGAGGAGTCGGTGGATTACCCGGCATTCGGAAAAGCCTGTGGTGAGGCGGTAGCCTCGGGAAAGGCCGAACGCGGCATCGTATGCTGCGGCACGGGCATAGGGATATCCATAGCGGCCAACAAGGTGAAGGGCATAAGGTGCGCTCTCTGCACCGACACCCATATGGCGGAAATGTCCAGAAAGCACAACGATTCCAACGTGCTGGCTCTCGGAGGCAGGACGACGGAGAATAAAAAGGCGCTGGACATCGTGGCGGCATGGCTGAACACGGACTTTGAAGGCGGCAGACACCAGCGCAGGGTTGACATGCTGGACAGCATGTGAGCATGAATGAGCACCATGGGCGCGCCGCGCGAACGGCACGGGTCGAAGACGCAGAGCGCGACTCTTTATATAAAGCAATGTAACGAAGAAAGGTAGGAAGACAATGGGCAACGTATACGTATTCGATCATCCGCTTATCCAGCACAAGACGGCACTGCTGAGAAAAAAGGAGACCAGCGTTAAGGATTTCAGGGAACTCGTTAAGGAGATCTCGATGCTGATGGCTTACGAGGCGACGAGGAAACTGCCGCTGGAAGAGGTGGAGATAGAGACGCCGATGCAGAAGACGACGGTGAAGATGCTCAAAGGCGAGGACATCGCCATAGTGCCGATACTGAGAGCGGGACTCGGCATGGTAGACGGCATGCTGGCACTGGTGCCTAATGCAAAAGTCGGCCATGTGGGTCTTTACAGAGACCCGGAGACTCACGAACCGGTCGAATACTACTGCAAACTGCCTAATGACATAGAGAAGCGAGAGATATTCGTCGTTGACCCGATGCTGGCAACGGGCGGCAGCGCGGCGGCGGCCATCGACTTCATAAAGGCGCGCGGCGGCAGGAAGATAATATTCATGTGCCTCATCGCGGCGCCTGAAGGTATAGAGGTGCTGCAGAAGGCTCATCCCGATGTCGACATATTCATAGCGGCAAAGGACGACAAGCTCAACGACAACGCCTACATACTGCCGGGTCTGGGAGACGCCGGCGACAGGCTGTACGGCACGAAGTAACGGTATGCAGGAGAAGGATGACGCGTGGAAGAGCGCGTGAATTGGAGGAAAACAGACATGAAATACGATTTTATACCTGACAGCGTCAGCACTCACGACAACGTGTACGACGTGCTGAAAGAAAGGGGCTTCATAGAGCAGTCCACCGACGAGGAAAAGGTCAGGGAGCTTTTGCAGAACGAAAAGGTGAAATTCTACATCGGATTCGATCCTACGGCGGACTGTCTCCACGTGGGACACTTCATGCAGGTCATAATCATGATGTACATGCAGAAGTTCGGCCATACGCCGGTGGTGCTCATCGGCGGCGGTACGGGATTCGTCGGCGATCCGTCCGGCAGGACTGATATGCGTCAGATGATGACGCCGGAGACCATAGAGGGCAACTGAAGAGCTTTCAAAAAGCTGTTCGATAAGTTCCTCGATTTTGATGATGACTGGAAGTACGAAGGCAACAACGGATTGTTCTCGCCGGGTCACGAATACAAGGAGCCGGAGCCG
>CASEFF010000244.1 GCA_949287115.1 uncultured Bacillota bacterium
CAGCAAAGAGCAAGGGCTGGTATATCGCCACGCCTGTATTTGACGGTGCCACCGAGAAGGATATAATAGAGCTCCTCAAGGAAACGGGCTTCGACGAGAGCGGAAAGCTGAGGCTGAGGGACGGCCGTACGGGAGAGTATTTCGACAATCCTGTAACGGTGGGCTACATGTACATGCTCAAGCTGCACCATCTCGTAGACGATAAGATCCACGCAAGGAGCACAGGCCCGTACTCGCTCGTAACGCAGCAGCCTCTGGGAGGAAAAGCCCAGTTCGGCGGACAGCGTTTCGGAGAGATGGAGGTATGGGCTCTGGAAGCTTACGGTGCCGCTTACACGCTGCAGGAGATACTGACCGTCAAGTCGGATGATATCGTGGGACGTGTAAAGACGTACGAGGCCATAGTGAAGGGCGAGAACATACCTGAACCGGGCATACCTGAATCGTTCAAGGTGCTCATAAAGGAGATGCAGAGCCTTTGCCTCGACGTGAAGGTGCTGACCGAAGACAACGAGGAAATAGAGATAAGGGAGACCAGCGAGATGGAGGATATACCTGCCATCGAGAACATGGTCAATGTCAATATAGAAGGAGACGAGCCGGACGAAGCTGAGGAATACGAAGAAGACGACAGTAACGAAGCTGAGGAAGATGCGGAAGACGATGGCTTTGAAGAGACTGAATCTGACGAAGACGGATCCGAACCGACAGAAAAAGAGTAGGAAAGGGGAAGTGACCAATGAACGATAATATTAATTATGAGTTGAACAATTTCGAGTCTCTGCAGATCGGACTGGCGTCCACTGAGAAGATACTCAGCTGGTCTCACGGTGAGGTCACGAAACCCGAAACCATAAACTACAGGACTCTCAAGCCGGAGAAGGACGGACTCTTCTGCGAGAGGATATTCGGACCGACGAAGGACTGGGAGTGCCACTGCGGTAAATACAAGAGGATAAGATACAAGGGCATAGTGTGCGATAAGTGCGGAGTCGAGGTCACGAAGGCCAAGGTGAGAAGAGAGAGGATGGGCCACATAAAGCTGGCGTCACCTGTATCCCATATCTGGTATTTCAAAGGCATACCGTCGAGGATGGGACTCGTTCTCGACATATCGCCGAGGACGCTGGAAAAGGTCCTGTATTTCGCCAACTTCATCGTGACGGACCCGGGCAACACGGAGTTTGCATATAAGGAGATACTCACGGAGAATCAGTACAGGGAGGCAAAGGACAATCCGGACAATAAGTTCAAGGCCGGAATGGGAGCGGAAGCCATCAGGGAACTGCTGACCCATATCGATCTCGACGAGCTTTCCACAGACCTTCGCGCCAAGCTGGCCAACGCCACGGGGCAGAAAAAGATCAGGATAGTCAGAAGACTCGAAGTGATCGAAGCCCTCAGGATGTCCGGCAACAGACCGGAGTGGATGATACTGGAAGTCATTCCTGTCATCCCGCCTGACATCAGGCCTATGGTACAGCTGGACGGCGGCAGATTTGCCACGTCGGACCTCAACGATCTCTACAGACGTGTCATAAACAGGAACAACAGGCTCAACAGGCTTCTGGAGCTGGGAGCACCGGACATCATAGTCAGGAACGAAAAGAGAATGCTTCAGGAAGCCGTTGACGCTCTCATAGACAACGGCAGACGCGGCAGACCGGTGACGGGGCCGGGATCCAGACCTCTCAAGTCCCTTTCCGACATGCTGAAAGGAAAGCAGGGAAGGTTCAGACAGAATCTGCTGGGTAAGCGTGTCGACTATTCCGGAAGATCGGTAATAGTCGTAGGACCGGAGCTCAAATTCTATCAGTGCGGTCTTCCGAAGAAGATGGCGCTGGAGCTGTTCAAGCCGTTCATCATGAAGAAGCTGGTGGAAAACGGCAACGCTCACAACATAAAGAGCGCCAAGAGGATGGTCGAAAAGGTAAGGCCTGAGGTGTGGGACGTGCTGGAAGACGTTATACAGGAGCATCCTGTAATGCTCAACCGTGCGCCGACGCTCCACAGGCTGGGAATACAGGCATTTGAGCCCGTTCTGGTGGAAGGTAAGGCCATAAAGCTGCATCCGCTGGCATGTACGGCATTCAACGCCGACTTCGACGGAGACCAGATGGCGGTACACGTTCCTCTTTCGGTGGAGGCGCAGGCGGAAGCCAGATTCCTGATGCTTTCCGTAAACAACATACTGGCGCCTAAGGACGGATCGCCGATAACGACTCCGACTCAGGATATGATACTGGGAAGTTACTATCTGACTCATCCGGGACAGGAGGAAGGCAAGAGAACTTCCGCCGCCGAGAAGGGAGACGGCAAGGTCTTCACCGATATAGCGGAAATGCTCATGGCATATCAGACAGGCATGGTGGGTCTTCACGCCCGCGTAAAGGTAAGGATGTATGCAGGCGAGGACGACAAGCGCGGCAAGCTGGTGGAATCCACGGTAGGAAGGTTCATATTCAATCAGAACATCCCTCAGGATCTGGGATACGTGGAAGACAGGGAAGCCGATCCGTATTCGCTGGAGATAGACTTCCTGTGCGACAAGAAAAAGCTGGGCGAGATAATCGACAGATGCTACAGGCTCCACGGAAACACCGAGACGGCGCTGATGCTGGACTATATAAAGGATATGGGATTCCATTATTCCACCATAGCGGCCATAACCATAAGCATATCCGACATGGAGATACCGGAGAAGAAGGCGGAGATAATAGCCAACGCCGACAAGCTGGTAGACAAGTATGAAGCGGCGTACAGGCGCGGTCTCGTATCCGACAGGGAAAGATACGAGAAGGTCATAGAGATCTGGAACAAGACGACGGACGATGTTGCAGATGCTCTGATGGATTCGCTGGATTCCCTGAACAACCTGTTCATCATGGCACACTCGGGAGCCCGAGGAAGCAAGAACCAGATAAGGCAGATAGGCGGTATGCGAGGCCTCATGGCAAACGCTACAGGTAAGACCATAGAGATACCTATCAAGGCGAACTTCCGTGAGGGACTTTCCGTACTGGAATACTTCATATCCACCAACGGAGCGAGAAAGGGACTTGCCGATACGGCGCTGAGAACGGCCGACTCGGGTTATCTGACGAGAAGGCTCGTGGACGTATCGCATAATGTCATCGTAAGAGAGGACGACTGCGGTACTGACGAAGGTATAGAAGTAAAGGCCTTCACCGACGGCAAGGAAGTCATAGAAGAGCTCAAGGATCGTATCGTTGGAAGGACGGCGCTCCTCGACATATATCATCCTGAGACGGGCAAGCTGATAGTCGAGCAGGATCAGGAAATCAGCGAAGAAGCTGCCGACATGATAGAAGCTGCCGGCATAGAGTCGGTAG
>CASEFF010000245.1 GCA_949287115.1 uncultured Bacillota bacterium
AAACGGCCTGAAAAACATAGACAAGATAATAGACATAAATCAGGCGCCGATAGGAAGAACGCCGCGATCCAACCCCGCCACCTATACAGGTGTATTCACCCATATAAGGGATCTGTTTTCACAGCTTCCGGAGGCCAAGCTACGGGGTTACGGCAAGGGAAGGTTCAGCTTTAACGTTAAGGGCGGCAGGTGTGAGGCATGTAACGGAGACGGCATCATAAAGATAGAGATGCACTTCCTTCCGGATGTGTATGTGCCGTGTGAAGTCTGCAAGGGACGCCGCTACAACCGTGAGACGCTGGAAGTCAAATACAAGGGCAAGAGCATATTCGACGTGCTGGATATGAACGTGGAGGAAGCAACGGAGTTCTTCAGGAATATTCCCACGATATCGAGGCAGCTCCAGACTCTGATGGAGGTGGGGCTGGGCTACATCAAACTGGGACAGCCAAGCACGGAGCTTTCAGGCGGAGAGGCCCAGAGGATAAAGCTGGCGTCGGAGCTTTCCAAGAGGAGCACGGGAAAGACGCTGTACATACTGGACGAGCCGACTACCGGTCTGCACTTTGCGGATGTGGATAAGCTCATATCGGTGCTCGACAAGCTGGTGGATGCCGGCAATACGGTAGTAGTCATTGAGCATAACCTCGATGTGATAAAGCGTGCCGATCACATAATAGATCTTGGACCGGACGGGGGATTCCGCGGGGGTGAGATAGTTGCTACGGGAACACCTGAGGAGGTGGCGCTCGTCGAAGGTTCATATACGGGAGAGTTCCTGAAGAAGGTGCTCCAAAGAGGATGACAGAAAGCGGTCGTTATGCTGAAAAAGGCCGTGGTGACGAAAAATATTTTCGTTATCACAGCCTTTTTTGATACAGCTCTTTACTCAGCCCTAAGGGCAGGGTTTATAATACATGATAGATGATATATGAGATATATTATATGTAACAGAAGGAGGCGTTAGTCATGAAGGAGATAGTAAACAAGCCGTCGATAACGGACGATGCAAAGACGAATATGTTGCGCGCTGCGATCGAACACAGGGCAACATGGTTTTTCCTGCTGCTGGATCAGATAAAGAAAAAGGGACTCGATCCCGAGGAGATAGCGAGAAAGGCAATATACGAGTGCGGTCTGTTCCACGGTGCGGACAAGCTGGACAGATGCGAGGATGTCAACGATCTAAGGAAATTTCTCGATGTGTTCGCCGACGAGAACACACGAAAGGTGTTCGAGATGGAGATAAAGGAGAACACGGAAGACAGGCTCTACATCGATTTTCACTACTGCCCGCTGGTGGCGGCGTGGAAGAAGCTGGGTATCAGCGATGAGGAGCTGCCGATGCTTTGCGATATAGCAATGGACGGCGACAGAGGCATATGCTCAAAGATGGGTTATGACTTCAGCCTCGGAAAGGTCATAGCAAAAGGAGAAGGCATCTGCGAGATCAGGATAGACAGAGGCGACGGAAAATAACAGATCGCATATTGACATTATAAAGAAATGACTGACGATGATCAGGGGGTATATAGATATATGAAGACAGGCATAGAAGAGGCATACAAGGAGATACTGCGTTATGAACTGGTTCCCGCCTTCGGATGTACGGAGCCGGGAGCCGTGGCATACGCATCGTCAAAGGCCAGAAACCTGCTTGGCGATTTTCCGGAGCACATAGACATAACGTGCAGCGGGAACATAATAAAGAACGTGAAAGGTGTCGTCGTTCCAAATTCCGGAGGTATGCACGGTATAGATGCGGCAACCATACTGGGAGCTGCCATACAGTGCGATTCGGGAGAGTTGGAAATACTGAGTCTGGCAACGGAGGAAGATCGAAAGCTGACTGCCGGGCTTGTGGGCACCGGATTTTGCGTATGTCATCTCGAACAGGATGAAGGCAATGTGTATATAAGGGTGGTCGCGGAAAAAGGCGATGACGAGGCCGAAGTCGTGATAAAGGACAGGCATACCAATATAATATACATGAGGAAAAACGACGATGTCATCATGGACGCAGGCTCGGATCACGATGAAAGCGACATCGACGAGATGAAAAAGCTGCTGAACGTGAAGGACATAATCGAGTTTGCCGATAACGCCGACTACAGCGATGTATACGATCTGCTGAAGGATCAGATAAAGTTCAACGAACAGGTGGCCAAAGAAGGCATAAGGAACGAATACGGCGCCGCGGTGGGAAGGACCATACTTCGGATCGACGGAGACGGCATAAAGAACAGGGCGAAGGCGTACGCGGCAGCGGCGTCGGATGCCAGGATGGGAGGATGCTCTCTGCCTGTAGTGGTGAATTCATGCAGCGGCAATCAGGGCATAACGACAAGCGTGCCTGTGGCCGAATACGCCGCAGAGCTGGGAGTGTCGGAAGACAGGATGTACAGGGCTCTGATACTGAGCAATCTCATAGCGGTACATATAAAGAGACACATCGGCGTGCTGTCCGCGTTCTGCGGCGCGGTAAGCGCGGGATGCGCATCGGGAGCTGCCGTAACGTATATGTGCGGCGGGACGTACGATCAGATCTGCGCGACGATCATAAACACGCTGGGAAATGTAGGCGGCGTGGTATGCGATGGTGCAAAGGCCAGCTGTGCAGCGAAGATAGCTTCGTCGGTGGATGCTGCGATAATGGCTCACGAGATGGCCATGGAGGGCAAGCGCTTTGCAGGAGGCGAAGGCATAGTGGCGGACGATGTGGAGAAGACCATCGAAAACGTTGGAACGGTAGGACGTGAAGGTATGAGGGAGACGGATATAACCATATTGAACCTCATGCTGGAGGATGAGAACAGGATAAACTGACATGAACACTAAGGCCGTTTGCAGGAGGCTGTCGGTGACGCCGAAGATGCTCAGGATATATGAGGAGCAGGGGCTCATAAAACCGCGACGCCTCGACAACAACTACAGGGACTATTCGCTGGAAAATCTTGTGCAGATAGAGACGATATCGATACTGAGGCGTCTGGGGTTTTCCACGGGCGAGATAAAGTCCATAATCTCATTTGACAAAACGGAGAACGAATATCTGGACATGTTCTATCTTCAGTACAAGGCGATAGAATCCCAGATAAAAGAGCTGAAAGAGAAAAAGGAAGAGCTGAGAGGAACCGTCAACAAGATGCTGATCAGCCGAGGCAGTGAGGATATCAACGAGATGCTGCTGACAGGCGGGAAAAGCATGGGCGGCAAGTTCATAAACTACGACGATATCGTGAACGCATGGAATTTCGACGAGATGGCGTCTGATTTCATAGACAGGTATATGAAGGAGGATATCCCGTATCAGCGTACGATAAAGAGATTGCGTGAGCTGATAGGAAAAACGGGAGGAACGACCTTTGCCGATGTGGGCTGCGGTATATGCAACCTGTGGGACGAGAGCGACGACGGCATGGACGTGGTGGCCATCGACAAGAGCCTTCCCATGCTTTTGGAGAGCAGAAAGAGACTGCCATGGATAAAACCGGTGATGGACGATATACTGACGCTCGCTCCGGAGGAGTACAGGAAGAACGATGTGGTGGTGGCGGCATTCGTGATACATCACATAGAGTACGGCGATCAGTTCAGGGCGATCGACAACATATTCTCCCTTTGCAGAGACGGAGGCACCGTTTTGATCGCTGACAGATGCTACCGTGACCCTTCCATGAAGGGCAGCGATCCGACGGAGTTCTTCGTGATAGCCGATGAGATAGGAGAATATCTTGCGATGAAAGGCGCTGACCTGGACACTGAATACACGGATGACAGCGATGAGGGCATGGTGATATTCAGAGCAGTGAAGCGGGGCTGATGATACGATAGTTTATCCAAAAGACAGTATGTGTGACTTTACGCATACTGTTTTTTACTGTCTTGACAGTTAAAATGACACTCCTTTGCTGTTTTGGCAAATCGTGATTGTAGACGTTTTGAATAGGTGTTATAATAGTAACGATGCGCGGAAAGAGAACGGCCGTGCAAAATATAACGGGATTGGATGGTGAGATATTGAACGCAAGGAAAATGGCATTTTTACTGATGTGTTTCCTGGTATGTGCATGGGGTCTTGATTATACGGTGGCGAAGGAGGCTCTCAATGTGCTGGAGCCCATGAATCTGCTTTTCCTCAAGTACCTCGTGGGAACTATGGTAGTGCTTGGTTTCAAACTGAAACTGGACAGGAAGACCCTGGTCAGGCTCAGGGACATACCGTTCTTTGTGATCTGTTCCATCACGGGTGAGATACTGTATTTCTTCTGTGAGTACTCGGCGATGGATTATCTGCCGGTATCTCTCATAACCATAATATTGTCATTCGTGCCTGCTGTTTCGATCATTGCGGAAAGAGTGATATTTAAAAAGCGCTTTACGGCAAAGATGATGGCGGGCGTGATAATATGCGTACTGGGAATAGGTATAATCATAGGCGCTGATTTCGAGATACTGCTGCAGGGGCGGCTGATCGGATATCTGCTTGCCTTCGGAGCCGTGTTGTCGTGGAATACATATAACTTTATAACGGCTTATGTGTCGGATAAGTATTCGGCTCCGTCCATGGCATTCAATCAGCTCGTGTGCACAAGTCTGCTGATAGGACCGTATGCCATACATACGATGCCGCCTGTCAGTGAATTCACACCGGGCGTGGTAGGCGGGATAATATATCTCGGATGTATCAGTGCGGGTATAGGGTTCATGATAACGGTAAGGAGCCTCAAGGTCCTGGGACCTACGATATCGGCTATGTTCTCAAACTTTCTTCCGGTGACGGCGACGTTTTTCGGATGGATGTTCCTGGGGGAATCCATAGGGGTCGCTCAGATAGCCGGCGGAGTTATAGTCGTTGTTTCATCCTGCATAGTCATAAGGGAAAAGGGCAGGCTGGAGGAACGCTTGGAAAACAAGATGGAGGAACGGTTAAATGAAGGATAATCTTAACCTGACGATGTTGACGGACTTTTACGAGATAACCATGGCCAACGGTTATTTCTG
>CASEFF010000246.1 GCA_949287115.1 uncultured Bacillota bacterium
AACCGGCAATTATCTTATTTTATATCTATCTGAAGGAGGTGAAGTACAATTGACAGAAAAACTGCAAAATGAAGTGAAGAGCTTCAACCCGATCCGCACGTTGATAATCATAGCTCTGGTTATTGCGGCTTCTTATGCTTTGGCGCTGACTGTGATACCTGTGGACAAGCTGGAAGCTGAAGGCGGCAATCTGGGGATCTGGTCATGTATACCTGCATTTTTCCTTGTCGTGTACATTTTCGCAACAAAGCGCGTGCTGGAAGGACTCATACTGGGCTCCATTGTCGGCCTGATATTTGCGGCTCCCGGCGCGAACGTGATCGGCTCCCTCAGCTCTGTCGCAACGGATGTTATGATGGATGAGGATACCGGATGGCTGATACTGGTCTGCGGACTCATGGGCTCCATAATAAAGCTCATCGAGGTAACAGGCGGAGCTCAGGCGTTTGGCGAGTGGGCAGCCAAAAAGGCAAAATCGAGAGAAGCGACACTGATGTGGACTTACATCCTCGGATGTATCATCTTCATCGATGACTACCTCAACTCGATGACCATAGGCTCCTGCATGAAGAAACTGACTGACAAGCGAAGGGTATCGCGTGAAATGCTCAGTTATGTAACTTCTTCGACGGCAGCTCCGCTGTGCGCCCTGATCCCGATCTCGACATGGGCAATATTCGCAGGACGTATCATGGTAGATAACGGCGTCGGAGTCGAAGGAAAAGAGATCCAGTCGTTCATCATCACCATACCGTACAGCTTCTACGCATGGGCGGCGGCACTGCTCGTTCCGCTGGTAATATGGCACATCGTTCCTGTATTCGGACCGATGAAGAAGGCTGAAGAAAGAGCGATGTCGGGCGGACCTCTGGCTCCTCCGGGATCCGAAAAGATCGACCTGAATGCCGGCGAAGTCGAGATAAAGGGAAAGCCTAAGCTTTACAACCTTATAATCCCTGTTGTGGGCATGGTATTCTTTACGATCATTTTCGATCTCGATATGCAGCACGGAGTTATCGCCACCATGGCACTCTGTTTCGTTCTCTTCGTAGGACAGAAGCTGCTGTCCGCAGAAGAGTTCTGGGACTACAGCGTCGACGGTATCAAGAACATGATCCTTCCGCTGGCGCTCATGGTACTGGCATATATCTTCGCAGCCGTAAACGATCAGATAGGATTTACACGCTACATAATCGATGTGGCTGTTGAACACGCATCGCCGCAGCTGCTGCCTGTACTGATATTCCTGCTCCTTGCGGTAACGGAATTCATCACGGGAACCAACTGGGGAATGTATATCATAGCGCTGCCGATAGTTATTCCTATCTGCATGGGAACAGGCATACCTGTTGCTCTCGGATGCGGAGCCGTAATATCGGCCGGAGTACTGGGAAGCCACTGCTGCTTCTATTCCGACTGTACAGTAATAACTTCTTCCGCTACGGGCTGCGATAACTTCGCACACGCCTGGACTCAGATGCCTCTCGGTATGCTCGCAGGAGCAGTAGCCGCGATCGGATATCTGATCATGGGATTCGTTATGGTATAGGACGGAAAAAACGACACAATGTTAAAAGTGATGAAGGACACGTATGGTAAAAACCTATGATGAAAATGTGTTCTTCGTTGAAAACACGGGGACCCCGAAATATCGGGGTTCTCTTTTTTTACGAAAAATTAACATAACGTTAACTCTGTGCAGATGAAAGGGCGGAGAGACCGATGGTAATATAGAATCCATAAATTGTAGTGATATTCGAAAAAATATCGGCGTATCGACCCCTGTTTTTCGGAAGTCGGTGCGAATACTGTAATTAGTATGGAGGAATTACTGTGACAAGGGACGTTGATATCCTTCAGCGGGTGATGGAGGCAAGAAAAGATATCGAAGCTGCCGACAGACTGATAATAGACTACATGCCTTTCATAAAGAGCGAGAAGGCGAAGGCGACGGGGCGGATATCGGGAGAAGACGGAGACGACGAACTCAGCATAGCCATGATGGCTTTCCATGAGGCGATAGAAAGCTATGACAGCGGTAAAGGAGCTTTTCTCACGTTTGCGGCTCTGGTAATAAAGAGGCGGATAATAGATTATGGGAGGAAGGAAAAGAAATTTTCCGGACATATATCCCTGTCGTCGCCCGTGAATGATGATGAAAGCGTTTCCCTCGAGGATACGATCGAAAGCGGAGATGACGCCTACGGAGATATGCACGATCGTGAAGCCCTGAAGCATGAGATCGCCGAACTGACGGCCCAGCTGTCGGATTTCGGGATAACGCTCACGGATGTTGCGGAAAACTGTCCCAGACAGGAGAGGACATTGAAGGCGTGCAGGGAAGTTCTGTTCTTTGCCATGGAAACGCCCGGCCTTATAGGAAAACTCAAAGAAACCGGAAAACTTCCGGTATCGGAAATACACAGGGGATGCGGCGTGGAAAAGAAGACTCTGGAACGACACAGGAAGTACATAGTGACCCTGCTGCTGATATATTCCAACGGATATGACAGTATAAGGGATCATCTTAAACAGATATTCACGACAAGGGAAGGAGGTGCCAGAGCATGAGATACCTGGTAATGGAAACTCATCAGGGATATTGCGTAGTGCTCGATGAGACGGGCGCCTTCCACCGGGTCGCAAACTTCGGATACGAAGTCGGCGACAGCGTTGAAAATGTGATATTCATGAAGGAAAGAGAAGCGGAGCCGGATGAGAAAAGAAACCGTGCGGGAAAACGGATCAGGAGGATCACGGCCGCGGCAGCAATGGTAGCCTGTATGGCGCTTGTGCTCACTCCGATCATAAATGTCATGCAGCAGGAGCAAGCCAGCATACACCTCAGTATAAATCCCGAACTGACGATAGAGGTAAACGAGGATGATGAGGTCACCGATATGGAGGCCGGCAACAGGGACGGACAGAAGCTCATAGACGGATGCACGTACCATGACAAACATATAGATGCAGTGATGGATGACCTGATAGGACAGGCCATAGAAATGGGATTCCTCAAAGAAGGGGAAGCGATAGACCTTGATATCGAGACCGATGACGGAGAATGGGGCAGAGAGCTGGGAACGGAGCTGGCGGATCAGATAGAGGACGACCATGACGGAAGATATACGGTGACGATATCGGTCAACGGGGCCGAATACATAAGCCGCCATGTCATCGTATATGAACGGGAAACGACAACTGAGCTTACGGAGAGTACGGGAGGCGGATCGTACACACCTTCCGGCGGATCCGGAGGCGTCACATACGATCGCATCTACAGCGACTCCGGGTACGGCGATTCGGGATACGGAGGCGGAGCAGTCAGTACGCAGCCGGCAACGAAAGCTCCCGCATACAGCGGAGGCGATTCGGGGTATGACAGCGGTGATTCGGGGTATGACAGCGGCGATTCCGGTTATGGCGGAAGCGACTCGGGATACGGCGATCAGGACCGGGATGATGACTGATGACGGGAGTTGATTAAAAAAATCAAAAAAATATGTGAACGACCCCGTTTTTATAAAATGAGCGACGTAATCTATAGCATAAACAGAAAGCAGATAACTCTGAAAATAAAGAAAAGGAGAAGAAAGCATGAAAAAGAAAAATATGATCAAGATACTGGTAGCGGCCATGATCCTGGTTCTGTCGATGGGGACCTTTGCAGGCTGCGGAACGGAGGCATCGGCGGCGGAAGCCGGAACACTGGTGATAAAGGTGAATCCTGAAATAGCGGTAGATTATGACGATGACGGCAAGGTGGTAGCGGTAAGAGGCATCAATGAAGACGGTAAGGCGTTGATAGAGGACTACAAGGATTTTGAAGGCAAATCATCGAGAACGGTCGTGACGGAGATAGTGAAGATGATCAATGAAGCCGGATACTTCGAGACGGAAGTCGAAGGTGAAGGACGAAAGATAGTCATAGAGATAGAAGACGGTTCGAGCATGCCGGGAGATAAGTTCCTTACGAACATAGTGACAGACGTAAAGGATTATATGGGCGATAAGCCTTTCGTAGGCAACATAGAGGTGGACGGTGAGAGCAATTACGGCGTGAGCGATTATGCGGTATCACCATACGGTGACAGCAGCTATAAAGCAACGAAGCCGGCATCGACGACTCAGTCGGGCGGATCCGGAGGCAGCACAGGTAACGGATATACCGACTACGGCAACACCAATTACGGAAATACGAACTACGGCAACACCAATTACAGCAACACAAACTATGGTAATTCCGGATATTCCGGAGGAAGCCAGGCACCTGCCCCTACATCGGCACCTGCTAATTCGGGTAACAGCGATTACGGCAACAGCGGATATGATGACGGCAACTCGGGATATGACAGCGGCGATTCCGGTTACGACGGTGACAGCGGATATGATGACTGATGCCGAAGGCAGAAGACCTGTGCAGGCCAGGGTGACGGAAAAGGATTGGAAAAGGTTCAGGCACGAGCTTAAATTCGCTCTTACGGGAAATGAAGACGTCATACTGTCATCCAGACTGAGGATGCTTTTCAGGCACGATGTACATGCTGACTCACACGGTTCATATCGTGTGAGCAGTTTGTATTTTGACACACCATATGACAGAGCCATGCAGGAAAAGATGGCAGGAGTGCTGAGAAGAGAAAAATTCAGGATAAGATATTATAACGATGACCTGTCATTTATCAGGCTGGAAAAAAAGTACAAGGTCGGGAATATGTGCGCCAAGCACAGCGCAAGGCTGACTTACGAGCAGGTCATGATGATACTTGATGGCAGGACGGATTTCATGAGGGAAAGCGATGATCCCCTGCTCATCGAATTTTACAGCAAGATAACGGGACAGCTCCTGAAGCCTGCCACAATGGTGACATACATGAGAGAGGCATTCCTGTACGAGCCGGGCAACGTAAGGATAACCATAGACAGGGACATACGTTCGGGCCCGGGATATATCGAGTTTCCGGCGAACCTGAGGAAACTGACGGACGTTTCGGACGAAAAGGGCGTACTGGAGGTCAAGTATGACGATTTCCTGCCTGATATAGCGAGGATGGCGGTGCAGACGCAGGGACTCAGATGGCAGGCGTATTCCAAATATGCGGTGTCCAGAAGGTACGATTGATGACGGTGGAGGTGACGAGTTGACTTTTCAGGACATATTCACATCGAATTTTATAGACAGCGTCAATGCGGTCAGTGTGACCGATATGGTGCTGGCAATGGTGCTGGCATTTGCTGCCGGACTTTTCATATTCTTCATATACAAAAAGACGTTTTCCGGAGTTATGTATTCTGCCGGCTTCGGCATATCCCTAATAGCCATGACCATGATAACGGCGCTGGTGATAATGGCCATAAGCAGCAATGTGGTACTGTCGCTGGGAATGGTGGGAGCGTTATCGATAGTCAGATTCAGGACGGCGGTCAAGGATCCGATGGATATAGTGTTCCTGTTCTGGAGCATAGCGGCAGGAATAGTGCTGGCGGCAGGGATGCTGATACTGGCGGTGTTCGGAACTATCCTCATAGGGATCGTGCTGCTTATATTTTCGGAAAAGAAGACATTCGACAGACCGTATATCCTGATGATACGCTGTGAGAACAAAGCCAGCGAGGAGATAACTTTAGATATGGTAAAGGAAAAGGCGGAAAAAGTCTCGCTGAAGAGCAAGACCGTGACGGCGGAGTCCATCGAGCTCAATTATGAAGTTCGTTTGAAGGACGGCAACACGGATTTCGTCAACGATCTGGCGCGTACCGAAGGAGTGATAAGTACCGTAATGGTGTCCTATAACGGCGATTACATGGGGTGATGCGATGCTGAGACACAGAAACATAGACAGGATATGCATAGGGGCGGCTGTGGCCGCCCTTGTCGTTACTGCGGCGTTTGCTCTTTGGGGAGATGATATCGGTATCAGGAGAAGTTCGGCGGAGCCGGGTTATGTGTCGCGTCTGTTCGATGAGGACGTGGTCCACAGCATAGATCTGCAGGTGGACGACTGGGATGGTTTTATCGAAGACGCACATGAAGAGGAGTATGTCCCGTGTGACGTGGTGATAGACGGAGAAAAATGCGGCAATGTGGGATTGAGAGCAAAAGGGAACAATTCTCTGAATCTTGTAAACGAGTACGGTCTTAAAAGATACAGCCTGAAACTGGAATTCGATCATTTTTCGGACGGGAAGACGTACTACGGTCTTGATAAGCTGTCGCTCGATGCGGCATTTCAGGACAACAGCTACATGAAGAATTTCATAGCATACGATATGATGGAAAAGATGGGTGTGCCGGCTCCCCTGACAAGTTACGCGTGGGTGACGGTCAACGGTGAAGACTGGGGACTGTTTCTTGCTGTCGAGGAGCCTGAAGAGGCCTTTGTGAGCAGAGTATACGGGCGGGATCACGGCGTGCTGTACAAGCCGGATTATAAATATCTGGAAGATGAGAACGCGGACGTGGCACTGCGATATACCGATGACAGATTTGAAAGTTACGACAATATATTCAGAAATGCCAGATACGACATATCGGATGCGGATAAAACGCGTCTGATAGAAGCCATAAAAAAGCTTTCGTATGAAGACCCGGGTGAAGCGGTGGATGTGGACGGGGCGTTGAGGTATTTTGTGGTGCAGACGTTCGTCGTCAATCTGGACAGTTATCTGGGACCGACGGGACATAATTACTTCCTGTATGAAAAAGACGGCCGTATGACGATATTACCGTGGGATTACAATCTGGCATTCGCCACTTATTCGCTGGGGATGCCGGATCCGATAAACGATGCGGAGCTTTATATAAACTATCCGATAGATACGCCGTACAGCGGTGAGGTAATGATGGAACGGCCTCTGTTCCACAATGTTATGCATGTAGATGAATATCATGACAGGTACCACATGTATTACGATATGTTCATAGCGGAGTATTTTGAAAGCGGATATTTTGAAAAGATGACAGAGGATACCGTGAACATGATATCGCCGTACGTGAAACGCGATCCGACGGCATTCTGCTCATACGAGGATTTCAGGATCGGAGCGGGAACGATAAGAAAATTCTGCACGCTGAGAGCCGAGAGTGTCAGAAAGCAACTGGAAGGAGAGATTCCTGCCACCATACGGGGACAGTCTATGGACAGAAGCGGTTTTGTGGATGCCCGGGATGTGTGGCTGCCGGATATGGGAGAGATGGAGGATCTCGTAAGATAATAATATCAGATAAAACGGCGTACCGCTCTGTGACAGCAAAAAAGTAAATGCAGCAGCCCATACAAGAAACCTCTAAAACCATTGACTTTTCAACGTTTTTGCGGTATAATGACTCTACAATATGCGCAAAAAAGACATGAAATAGAGAGAAAAAACATGGTGAACAAGGAGGGGATTATGTCAACATACGAAATGGCGAAAGGAAAGCGGGCAGCAGCCGTTTTCATAGCGCTCATCATGGCCTTGTCGGTCTTCGCCGCCATGCCGCTCGCGGATAGCGGCAAGGTGTATGCGACAGGCGAAACCGCTGAAGTTACAACGGCTGTGCTGAACGTAAGGTCGGGAGCGGGAACGAATCATTCCAAGATCGGAACGTTGACGAAAGGCAAGACTTTCGTGGTGAAGGGTTCGGCAAAAGACTCGTCGGGGACGCTTTGGTACAAGCTTACATACGGTTCGAAGGCCGGTTATGTATCCTCGAAATATGTTAACATAAAACAAAATACTGTAACCAAAGTGTCCAACACCCAGGGAAAGGTAAACACCAAATCAGACCCGCTTCTTGTGAGGAGCGGCCCGGGAACGAGCTACAAAAGTATAGGTTCTCTGGCAAAAGGCAAGACTTTCACCATCAAGGGAAAGGTGCAGGACATATCGGGAACGTGGTGGTATACGCTGTCATATAACGGAAAGACCGGATACGTATCGTCGAAGTACGTGAAGACGTCATCCACTTCTTCGGGCGTGACTTCGGTGAGCAATACGACGGGTACCGTGACCGCCAGCGACGGGCTTAACGTAAGGAGCGGTCCGGGAACAAAGTACAGCAGGATAGGCGGTCTCGACAAAGGCAAGACCTTCACCATAACGGGCAAGGCACAGGACAGCTCGGGAACGTGGTGGTACAGGCTGACATTCAGCGGGAAGACGGGATATGTGTCGTCCCAGTATGTAAAGACCAAGACCAGCGGAGGAGCCACGGAGGAAGTCCAGAAGGCGACGGGAAAGGTAAACACCAAGTCAGACCCGCTTCTTGTGAGGAGCGGTCCGGGAACCAATTACGGCACCATAGGTTCCATGGCAAAGGGCAAGACCTTCACCATAATCGGCAACGCCAGGGACAAATCGGGCAACACATGGTACAAGCTGACATATAACGGAAGGCTCGGCTATGTATCGGGAGCCTACGTCAAGGTGACCCAGAGCAGCAGTTCCGGCAGTTCTTCCGGAAGCGATGAAAGCACAGGAGGTACCACGGGATCCGAAAACAGCAAACCGGTGACGTTCCAGATGGGAACGGTGACTGCCAATGACGGACTCAATGTAAGGAAAGGTCCGGGGACAAACTACGGCAGGATAACGACGCTGCCTAAGGGCACGACGCTGGAGATAACCGGCTCGAAGAAGGACAGCAAGGGTAAGGTATGGTATACATACAAGTACAGTTCCAGCCAGACCGGATATATATGTTCGGACTACGTCAAGGTAAAGACGGTGACGTCGGACAGCGATTTTGAGGCGTACATGACGGCTCAGGGCTTTCCGGAAAGTTACAAGCCGGGGCTGAGGATACTGCATGCATCCCATCCTCAGTGGGTGTTCAAGGCATATAACGTAGGTTATTCGTGGTCAAAGGCCATATCAAAGGAAACGGCAAAAGTATCCACAAACCTTGTCAGCGCATCTTCTCCTGTATCCTACAGATCGACGAAGCCGGGATCGTACAATTCCTCCACGAAGACGTGGTCGAAGTTCGACGGCGGATGGTATGCGGCAAGCGATACGGTGGTGAAGTACTACATGGACCCGAGGAATTTCCTCAACGAGAGCGGCATATATCAGTTCATGACTCACAAGTATGACAGCGGCTCTCAGAGTGCGGATACGGTGGCGGCAGTCATAAAGGGCTCCTTCATGCAGAGCAAGAATCCGGGAGGAGGCTACAGCTCATATTCCACGCTGATAAATGCGGCAGGAAAGAAGACAGGCGTCAACCCTAACGTGCTGGCTGCCATGATAATACAGGAACAGGGCTGGAGCGGCAGCAGTCTCGTATCGGGAACGTATCCGGGCTATCAGGGCTACTACAACTTCTTCAATATAGGAGCCCATACGACAAGCTCAATGAACGCCGTACAGAGAGGTCTCTGGTACGCAAAGGGATCGGGAACAGGCGCCACAAGCTACTCAAGACCGTGGAACACGCCGTACAAATCCATAGAAGGCGGAGCCAGGTTCTATTCGGGAGAATACGTCTCCAACAATCAGGACACCTACTATACGAAGAAGTTCAACGTGAAGAACGGTATAAACAGCGTGGGAACGCACCAGTACATGACGAACGTTGCAGGAGCGGCAAGCGAAGGCAGCATAGTCAAGAGAGCATACAGCAGCAACGACAATTACCCTGTCATATTCGAGATACCTGTATATAGCGGTATGCCGTCAAGCGCATGCCAGCTGCCATAAGGCGATGTATGTGAGACAGACAGGAGATAGAAGAGGGGTCGATGATGACACATTGTAAGGAAAGAGAAACACTGGCGGAGCGGATACTGAGAAAGGCGATCGTGGCGGTCGTCGTACTGGCTCTGCTGATACCGGTAATGACGCCGCAGGTCTTCGCGGCGTCAACGGTAACCATAAACGGCGGAGATGATGTATCGGGAGGCGATACGTTCACCGTGGAGGTGACATTCGGAGGCGGTAATATAGGGCGTGTCGACGGCGCCATGACATACGATACCGATATGCTGACATATATATCGGGAGGCAGCAGCACGGGAAATTCGGGATACATCCAGCTCAGCAACGGAAGTACGGACGGCAGCGTGACGTTCAGCATAGAATTTCAGGCGCTGACCGACGGGGAGACGACGCTGGAAGTAACGACCAACGAGATGTACGATCTCGACGAGGCATATATCAATGAGACGCCTTCCGCATCGAAGACAATAACCATAGCCGGCAGCGCAGCTTCGGAAGAAGTGATAGAGCAGACGGAGTCACCCGAACAGCCGGTAGAAGAAACGGAGCTTAAGGGTGTGGACGAAAAACCGGAGGAAGAAGAGGAAGACGGTACGACGCTGCTGATGGTCATCGCCATAGCCGTACCTGTCATACTGATAATAATCATAGCCGTCGTTCTTGCTAAGAAAAAGCGCGGCAGGAACGAGCCTCCTGCAGGCGGCGACGGTAATGACGGATACGACGATGGCGGATATGATGATGGATATGATAACAGTGCCGGGCCGGATTCGTACCGTGATCGGGGAGACGTTAGTCCGCAGCCGGCGCAGGATGAGGGCATCAAAGCCGACAGAGCCGAAAGGATGAACAGAAGGAAAAAGAACCCAGCAGTAAAGACGAGAGCTTCCGAGGAGACCGAAAACTGGTCCGACTGGAACGGCTTCGATGATCATGATCTGAGATAATGATGGAAAGCCCCGCTGCAGCGCGCATGATTCTGAGCGCGTGATGCAGCGGGGCTTTTGCAGTGCGCCCGGCGGCGCACGTTTCTAACAGCGGACAAATAGTACGCAAAAGCCTATTTGAGGTTTTCCGGATTGAGGCACTGCAGCTCGGGCAGCGTGAACAGACCGTCCTTTCTTATGAGCTTTCCGTCGAAGTAGATTTCGCCGCCGCCGTACTCCGGCCTCTGTATCATCACGAGATCCCAGTGGACGGCAGACTTGTTGCCGTTGGGAGCATCCTCGTATGAGGCTCCCGGCGTCAGGTGGAAGCTGCCTGCGATCTTTTCATCGAACAGAGTATCCTTCATCGGGTGCAGTATGTACGGATTGACGCCGAGGGCGAACTCGCCGAAGAACCTTGCGCCTTCGTCCGTGTCGAGGAGCCCGTTTATCCTGGCATCATCGTTGGCTGTCGCCTTTACGATCCTGCCGTCCTTTATCTCGAAGACGATGTTCTCAAAGGTGAAGCCTTGCTCCTCGGACGGTGTGTTGTACGATATGATGCCGTTCATGGATTCGCGGACAGGCGCCGTGTAAACCTCGCCGTCAGGTATGTTGCATTTGCCGTCGCACTTTATGGCCGGTATGCCCTTTATGGA
>CASEFF010000247.1 GCA_949287115.1 uncultured Bacillota bacterium
ATAAATGACAGGAGTGCGATATGTGCTCCTGTTTTTTTGTGTTGATATCGAGGATTAATTAAGCTATAATAATTATAATAACTTAAATAAAAGCAAAAAATGCGGATAAAGAGGTGCGGACATGGATCTGAGAAAATCGCTGGATACGTTTTATTACAGTACGGCACTGTGTGATCTGAGGCTGATGAACAGGAAGCTGGTGGATGAAAACATAACGTACAACAGCCTGCTCTATCTTGAGATAATATTTTCCATGAACGGGCGATGCACGGCTTCAAAGCTGGCAGAGCTGCTCAATGTATCGAAACCGGGCGTGACGCTGAAGATAAACGAGCTGATAAAGCAGGGGCTCGTTACGAAGACGACGGATCCCGAAGACAGGAGAAAGAACTACCTTTCCGTCAATGAGGATGCGATCCCGAAATACAAGATATACAGACATCAGGACAATGAAGCTATAAGGAGGATAACGCAGCGCTATACGCCCGAAGAGGTGGACATGTTCTGTGAGATGCTGGATATGATATCGGATATAAACTTTGAAGAGATAAACGAAGGGTAGGAGCTTATCATGAAGACTCATAATTCATTTCTTGAAGGGCCGATACTGCCGGCGTTATTGAGGTTTTCATTGCCGATACTGCTGACGCTGGTGCTGCAGGCTCTTTACGGAGCGGTGGATCTGTGGGCTGTGGGAGAGTTCGCCGCCACAGCCGATATATCGGCTGTGGCTACGGGAAGCCAGACGATGCAGATCATCATAGGTCTGGTGACGGGGCTGTCGATGGGTACGACAGTATTGCTGGGTCACAGCATAGGCAGAGGCGATGATGAAGGGGCGGCAAGAGCCATAGGAACCAGCATCAGGATATTCGCTATCCTGGGCATCGTTCTCAGCGTTGCGATGATATTTGCTGCGGATCCCATAGCGGCGCTGATGAACGCACCTGAGTCGGCTTACCGACAGACCGTAGACTATATCAGAATATGCGGGGGAGGGACCGTGTTCATCGTCGCGTATAATCTTGTGAGCGCGATATTCCGCGGCCTTGGCGACTCGAGATCACCGCTCATATTCGTATCGGTCGCCTGCGTCATAAACATAGGCGGGGATATCATACTCATCGATTTTTTCCATATGGGAGCGGCAGGTGCAGCCATAGCGACAGTAGCGGCACAGGCGATCAGCGTGGCGCTTTCCATCGTGTTCATAAAGCGAAAAGGTCTTCCTTTTCCGTTCACGAAGGCGCACCTTTCCATGGAGAGAAAGGCTGCCGGCGGCGTCATAAGACTCGGATCGCCCATAGCCATTCAGGATATGTGCAACGAGATATCATATCTGATAATAATAGGTATAGTGAACGCGCTGGGAGTCATAGCGTCTGCCGGAGTGGGCATCGCCGAAAAGCTTGTCATATTCATATTGCTGATACCGATATCCTACATGCAGTCCATATCGGCTTTTGTGGCGCAGAACGCCGGAGCGGGAAGGTATGACCGGGCCCGCAGAGCCATGTGGACGGGTATGGGTACGGCAGCAGTGCTGGGAGGTATAATAGCCGGATTCGCTTTTTTTCGCGGAGACATATTGTCGATGCTGTTCATCAGCGATATGGGGGCGGAAGATTCGGCGGAAGTAATAGCAGCGTCTGCGGAATTTTTGAAGGCAACGTCCATAGAGTGCTTCGTTCTCTCCATAGCCTACTGTTTCACCGGATACTTCAACGGGCTGGGCAGGACGACGTTCGTGATGATACAGGGACTCTGCGCCATATTCCTCGTGAAGATACCTTATGCGTGGTTCGCAGGGAGCAGGGAAGAGCCGCAGCTTTTCCAGATAGGTATGTCGACGGTATGGGCGGCGCTGTTCACGCTGGCGGTATGCGTGGTGTATTACATATTCCGTTCAAAGCATCATTCCGATCTGCGATGATTGCAGCGATAGAGCTTTGGGAGAAACAGCAAAAATTTTTTTAAAATTGTTAGCACTCGCTATTGACGAGTGCTAACAACGGTGCTATAATAACATCAGAAAGAGGAAAAGGGAACGGGCCGTAAGGCCCGGGAGA
>CASEFF010000248.1 GCA_949287115.1 uncultured Bacillota bacterium
GCCGTGACGGGAAGGAATAAGATCGTATGCTACGACTGGTGTTATCACGGCAGCGTGGACGAGACTGTGGCCGTGCTTGATGAAAACGGCAACACCGTTCCGAAGCCGGGCAGCGTAGGTCCCATGGTGGATCCTGGCGAGACGACGAGAGTCATAGAGTGGAACGATGTGGAAGCTCTGGAAAATGCGCTGAAAGACGGTGAAGTGGCCGCTGTGCTGGCTGAGCCGGTAATGACAAACATCGGTATCGTCCATCCGAAGCCGGGTTATCTTGAAAAACTGCGGGAGCTGACGAGAAAATACGGTACGCTGCTGATCATAGACGAGACCCATACCATATGCGCAGGCGTGGGCGGATGTACGAAGGCTTACGGACTGGAGCCCGACGCCGTGACAATGGGCAAGACCATAGCCGCAGGTATACCTACGGGTGCTTACGGCATGACGGAGGAGTTCGGGAAAAAAGCTCATGAAGCCGTTCCGGAGCATTATGCAGACGTATGCGGCATAGGCGGCACGCTGGCGGCCAACGCACTGTCAATGGCGGCGATGCGCGCGACTTTGTCTGAGATCCTGACCGATGAATTTTACGATAACAACATCCCGAAGGCGGAAAGATACAACGAAGATGTGGATCGTATAATAAAGAAATACGGCCTGCCGTGGAACACGACATCGCTGGGCATAAGGGCGGAATACTGGTTCAGGAAAGAGGCTGCGGTTAACGGCCTGGAAGCAAAGAACGCCGAGGACGATCTGCTTGACAAATACATGCATCTGGCGACCATGAACCGCGGCATACTGATGACGCCGTTCCATAACATGGTGCTGATAACGGAAGACGTGTCCTATGAAGATATAGCATATCATGCCGAAGTGTTCGAGGAGATCGTAAAGGCTATAGTGGAATGACCGGGAGGCAGCAAATGCGGCGAAAGGAGATTTCATCCTTGTAACAGCCGGCGCGATGTGTTAAAATATCGGCGAAAAATAAATAGAAAACAGCTTTCTAGGGTTCCGGTGCGGCATAGCATGGCGCGCATGCTGGTCCGAGAGAAAGCGGCCATGCCGGCTGCGGCACGATCGACAGCGCCGGAGAGCGGCACGGTGACACGGAGGGATAAAAGCCCGGGAGAAGATATCACAATGCTTTTCCCGGGCTTTGTGGTGTTGATGCGGCAACTGACTGCCGCCCGTCCGACAGGACGACAGCCGACGGGACCGAAGGAGGATGATGATGAAAAACGAAAAACGCATGGCGTGGGTATGTCTGATAGTGGCGGGACTCATGGAGATAGTATGGGCGTACTTCATGAAGCAGTCTCACGGTTTCACCATACTGATGCCGTCCATCGCCACGGTAATATCGCTCATACCCAGCTTTTTCCTGCTGGAAAGAGGGATCAGGTGTTTCGGCATCGGTATGTCCTATGCCGTATTTACGGGCATAGGGATCGCGGGAACGACTGTCATAGGGATACTTCTTCTTGGCGAGAGCGCCAATCCGGCAAAGATCGTATCGCTGCTGGTGCTGGTTGCCGGCATAGTGGGGCTTAAATTCTGCGAAGGAGATGGCGACGGAAAGGAGAGTGAGGTATAATGATGTGGATAGTACTGATATGCGCTTCTTTCTGCGAGCTGGGATTCACGGTATGCATGAAGCTGTCAAACGGATTTAAGAACGTGAAATTCACGATCCTGACGTTCCTCATAACGGCGCTGGGCATATTTCTGCTTTCGACGGCGACGAAAACGCTCCCGCTTGGAGTGGCCTATGCCGTATGGACCGGGCTTGGAACGCTGTTTACGGTACTCTTCGGCATACTGGTATTCAAGGAGAGCAGGGACAGGAAGAAGCTGTTTTTCATGTGCATGGTCGTGGCGGGGGTCATAGGGCTCAGGCTGTGCACGTAAACGGCAGGAGCCGTCAAGAGGGAATCGTTAAGATTGAGTCGTCAGGACAGGGAGATATTGTAGATATATGAACGTTTTTACTGCGATAATGCTGGTGTTTGCGGCTGTAGGTGTGATCGACAAGATCATCGGAGGCAGGTTCGGACTGTCGGAATGCTTTGACAGAGGCCTTATGGTGATGGGGAGCATGTGCGTGCCCATGGTGGGTATGTCATGCGTCGGAGTGGCGCTGATACAGAACAATACGGACATGATAATGGGTGCGCTGGAAAATCTGCCCTTCGATCCGTCGATAATAGCAGGAGTGCTGCTCCCTCCGGACATGGGAGGCTTTTTCATTTCCGAGGAGCTGGCGCGCAGTCACGGCATGTTCATTTTGAACGGTGTTGTGCTGGGATCGCTGCTCGGCCAGTTGATAACGTTCCAGATACCGATATTTTTCGCTGCAGTAAGAGGTGAAGAGCGTACTCCGCTGCTGAAGGGTTTCGTGGTGGGGATAGCTGTCGTACCTGTCGGTCTGGCCGCCGCCGCCGTTATGCTTAAGCTGGATCCCATGGCGTTCGCAGCCGAATTCATACCGATACTTCTGATATGCATACTGATGGCCATAGGATTGATGAAAGCTCCCGACGGAACCATCAGGGGATTCTCTGTTTTCGCTCAGGCTATACAGATAATGATCGTGATATTTTTTGCGGTGACTGTAGCGGGGCTGTTCATACCATCAATAGCATACGTGGATGCCGATGCGGTCTATGAATCGGTAGTGATAGTTTTCAGAGCGGCTGTAATCGTGGCGGGATCGCTGGTATTGTCCGAACTCATAAAGAAAACGTTCAGGCGCAGGATATCGGCTATAGCTGAAAAACTGGGGATAAACGATATATCGGTGATAGGCCTGCTGCTGGGATGCGCTACATCGCTGGCAATACTTCCTCTCATATCGAAGATGGATGACAGGGGAAAGATCCTCAATGGCGCCTTCAGCGTCAGCGGCGCATATTTTCTCGGAGGACAGATGGGTTTTGTATCCAGCGTATCGGACGGCTATACCGTGGCTGTCATGGTGGCGGCAAAGGTCATCTGCGGCGGACTGGGAGTGTTCATAGCGTATAAGTTCATGTCGGGGCGACGCGAAGATCAGTATTCGTCCAGATAGATGTTCAGCAGAACAATGGAGTAATCGTAGTCGAACGGACGGTGTCTGATGGTCGCCTCGGGTCTGAGGTCGTCCAGGATGGATTTCCTGTAATCCGACGGCGTTTTGCCGTACCATCGTTTGAACTGTACGGCAAGGTGGTTGCGGTTCGCAAAGCCGGCATCGGCGGCGATCCGGTCGACCGTTTTGTCTGTTTCGGAAAGCATGGCCGCGGCGTTCTCGCAGCGCGTCAGGGAAAGAAGCTGTGAGAATGAAAGCCCGAGGGTTTCCTTTATATAGCGTGAGAGATGGGCAGGACTCAGAAATTCCATTTTCGCGATGCCGGAAAGGGAGATCTTTTCGCTGTAATGATCGGCGACGTACCCGACTATCCTGAACATCCTGTCGAGATTTCTGTTTGTATGATCCGGATTCTGGAGCCGCACTATGTTTGCGGCTTTTTTTTCGTCCTGCCGGTAAACGTACCGGGTGAACTGTGAGGTCAGCAGCTCCAGCAGCTCTTTTCCGTGCTGCTCGAGTTTGAGCGTGGAGCCGTCGTCGCTGTAAATGGTGTATGCCTTTGCCAGCATGAAGCGGAGATATTTTATATCCATGCTGTAGAGATCCCTGTCCGAATATGTGTCGCATATGAAACGGGTGCTGTCCAGATCTTTGAAGTAGTACTTGTAATGGTTCAGATCGATCTGCACCGTCAGTATGATGCTGTCGGGGTCGGAAGATGTTATCCTGTGAGGGGAGCCGGCATTGAACATGTGGACGTCTCCGTACGTGAGCGTATGGGTTGCTGCCGAGTCGCATACATCTACGGTGCCGTTGAGGACGCAGATGATCTCCAGCGATTGTTCGTGGATATGGAACGGGTAATACTCTATGCTCTCAAGGCGCGCCTTGATCCTGGCGTCGGACTTGTATCCTATCTGTTCTACGTACTGCATATTGCGGACCCTCCCAAATCTGTTATTCAGAACCTGTCAGATTTATATGCCTACGATATCATAATATTATCCGGCGGTCAAACCGGAGATTAAAATGTAAAAAAATGACATCGCGCTTATACGTTTTTGCCGGAGAATCTATCGTTAACGTATAAATCATTGCGCGATCAGAAGCCTGAAAACGTGATTTTTATACGTTTATCGTGTGAAACAACATAAATAAGTATAAAAATCCGGGAAAGACAGGCTGAATGAGCCTTCGTGGAGCGCAGGTCTTATACTTAAATGTGCGATATTTTGTAATTAAAGTATAAAAGGTGCGTGATACATACGACCGGGAGCGAGCCCTTAGAGATTTCAGAAAAGTCGAATTTAATTTTATTGTAATAAAGTCCCTGCGATGTTATAATAAAGCCATCTTTAACAAAATAATTAGGGAGGTCTTAGTTAATGAAGGGCTATACAAGTGAAAACATCAGAAACGTTGCTTTATTAGGTCACGGCGGATGTGGAAAGACCACTTTTCTGGAGTCCGCACTGTATGAGACAGGTGTGATCTCCAAGATGGGAAAGGTCGAAGAC
>CASEFF010000249.1 GCA_949287115.1 uncultured Bacillota bacterium
GCCGTAAGTGCCTATACCGTCGGCATTCTCTATCTCGCCCACGTTGTGAGGATTCATGAAATGCTCCATCACCTTATCGTTATACAGTGCCATGATCTACCATCCTTCCTGTCCCGTTACCGGTGACAATTCCCTGAGCCGCCCTACGACTTTTATCAGTGTATCGGCGACGTAATCTATATCTTCCTCATCCGTAAAATCGCCTACGGTGAACCTGACCGTCCCGTTCATCTTCGTAATCGGCACGCCTATGGCATCCAGTACGTGGGACGGCACCAGTGATTTCGAAGAACATGCCGATCCGGTTGAAACGCTTATTCCGTAAGCATCCAGCATCAGCAGTATAGCCTCTCCCTCTATATAGTCAAAGGATATGTTGAGGTTTCCGGGATGCCTGTTGTCCCTCGGACCGTTTAGCTGCACACCGGTTATATTGCTCTCTATCCTCTCAAGGAGACGATCTCTCATCGCCCTGCTGTGTTCTATATGTCCGCTGAGATTCTTTTCGGCCAGCTCCGCGGCCTTTCCGAACCCGACGATGCCCGCGACGTTTTCGGTACCTGCCCTGCGCTTGCTTTCCTGAGCGCCTCCGTGCATGAAATTTGAGATCCGCAGACCCTTCCTCATGTACAGAGCTCCGACGCCCTTCGGACCGTAGATCTTATGAGCCGAGACCGACATGAGGTCTACGCCCAGCTCCTTTACGTCTACAGGCGTATTCCCCAGAGCCTGCACGGCATCCGTGTGGAACAATACGCCGTGAGCCTTTGCGACTTCCGCCAGCTCCCTTATCGGCTCTATCGTTCCTATCTCGTTGTTGACCATCATGATGCTGACGAGTATCGTGTCATCCCTGATGGCGCTTTCCAGCATCTCCGGCGTCACGAACCCTTCTTCGTCCACATCGAGATAAGTGATCTCGTATCCGTTCTTTTCCAGATACTCACACGTGTGCAGTATCGCATGATGTTCTATCTTCGTCGTTATTATATGGCGCCCCCTGTCGCCCAGCGCATCGGCAACGCCCTCCAGCGCCCAGTTGTCAGCTTCCGTGCCGCACGAAGTAAAGAATATCTCCTTCGGATCGGCGTTTATCAGCGATGCGACCCTTCTTCGCGCTTCGTCCAGCCCATCTTTTGCTTCAAGTCCCGCCGTATAAAGGCTCGACGGATTGCCGTACACTCCCGTGTAATAAGGCAGCATCTCCTTCACGACCTCTTCCTTCACAGGCGTCGTTGCCGCATAATCGAGATATACCTGTTTCATTTTCTGCCTCCTTCTATGTAAAACCTTGTCTTTTCTTCTTTTACGCCTTTATATTATACCTTTTTGATGAAGATTGCAATACGTTTTTGCAAGAAAAACGATATTTTCCTACTTTTTTAATATGTTTTTAAACAAAAAGAAAAGGCAGGCGCTTTTTCCTGCCGTCCGGGCGGCTGCGGCCGTCACTGTCCGCCGTCCTTGCCGCGCTGCAGCTGCGCCAGCTCCTCCTCGGACATATCCTCCACGAACTTCACCCTGTCCAGATGGCTCCTGAAATGCTCCCTGAACTTCTCGATATATTCCTTTCTCAGCAGCTGCTGCTCGGCCTTCTCCTCTTCCGTCAGCTCTTCAGCCTTTGCTTTCCTCGCCAACTGGTTTATCCTGTCTATCTTTTCCTTTTCCAGCATGTCGACCTCCGTATCATTCATGCCTTAATGATATCCGACACGTCTTCCCGTGTCAATGCGATAGCGGGACAAACATGCCGCTCTTCCTGTTTTTTTGTCTTTGACGATGACTTTTATGCGCTTATATGCTAAAATAACGATAATTGGCATATTTCAGGAGGACAATTACGTTATGAAAAATTTGGTCATCACAGGAATGGGAGCCGTTACTCCCATAGGTATAGGAGTCGATAACTACTGGCAGGGCATCATGGATATGAAGTGCGGCATCGAGAAAGTGACCCGCTTCGACGACGATGATGCGCCCATAGATATCGCCGGAGAGGTGAAGGATTTTGACCCTGCGGATTACATGACCCCGAAACTCGCCAAAGAGACCGGTACATTCATACAGTTCGCCTACGCGGCAGCCAGCGAAGCCATAGATCAGAGCGGCATAGACATCGGAGCCGATCCGGAACGCATAGGTATAGTAATGGCTACCGCTCTCAACGGCACGTCCGAGATCGCGGCTACTGAAAAGTCGTACAGTCTCGACGGCAAAAAAAAGGTCAGCCCCCGCTTTCTTCCGAAGATACTCGGCAATCTCGGGGCTGCACAGATCGCCATATCGTACGGCATACACGGACCGAGCTTTACCGTCAGCACCGCATGCTCGTCGGGCGGAGACGCCATCTGCGTGGCTGCGATGCTCTTAAATTCAGGTGAAGCCGACGTCATGCTCATCGCCGGCGGAGAGAGCGCTCACTGCCCTATAATAATGTCAACACTCGCTCAGGCCAAGGCCCTTTCCAAAAATCCGGATCCGAAAACGGCATGCCGCCCCTTTGACGCGGACAGAGACGGCTTCGTCATGGGCGAAGGCGGTGGCGCCATAATACTGGAAACGGAAGAACACGCGAAGGCGCGCGGAGCTCATATCATATGCAGCCTCGCCGGATGGGGCAACAACACGGATGGATACCACGTGACGTCGCCGAGACCCGACGGCAGCGGCGCAGTGAAGTGTATGTCGGACGCCCTTAAAAAGGCGGGCCTCAAACCTGAAGACATCGATTATATAAACGCTCACGGCACATCGACCCCTGTGGGCGACCCTATAGAGGTAAAGGCGATACAGACGCTGTTCGGTCGTACCGACTTCGATACGCCTATGCCTGAAGATATGAAGGCCGCCATACCGCCCGTCAGCTCCACGAAGGGTAACACGGGCCACCTTATGGGAGCTGGAGGTATAACGGAGATCATCGCCTGCATCAAGACGATAGAGACGGGCATGATACCGCCTACATTGAACTACGAAACTCCCGACCCTGCATGCGATCTCGACTTCGTTGCGGGAAGCCCGAGGAAAGCCGATGTGAAAGTGGCCATGTCCAACGCGCTCGGCTTCGGCGGTCAGAATTCCAGCATAATAGTAAAGAGATACGAATAGTCCTTTTACGGGCATCGTTGTTACAGACAGTAAAACGGGACTGCAACCGGCATTAATATACCGAAAGCAGTCCCGTTTTTATATGTAACAAATCAAAATCAAGATCTATCCCGCGAAAATCTTACGATCATCTTCGTTCCTACCCCTTCTGCGCTTTCCACCTCTATGGTGCCGCCCATATATGAAACGGCGTGTTTCACGATGGAAAGCCCGAGACCTGTACCGTCCACGGTCTGCGAGTGGCTTTCGTCCACTCTGAAAAATCTCTCGAATATCCTGTCCCTGTACTCGAACGGGATACCGATACCGGTGTCTTCCACCGTCAATGTGACGCCTTCATTCAGATCCTCGACCCTTATTATCACAGAGCCGCCTTCTTTGTTGTACTTTATGGCGTTGTCACAGAGATTGTACACTATCTCATCGCACAGCGACGGTATGCCGTTCACCGAGGCGTGACCTCCTTCGAGGAAAAGCTTGACACCCCTTTCACCGGCTTTTATGTTGAGCCTGTCTATGACGTCTTTCGCCATATCGAACAGATCCACACTGCACGATTCCTCAGGGAACGAATTTTCATCCAGCTTCGACAGCTTTATGATATCGTCTATCAGGCTTATCATCCTTCCGGATTCTTCCTTTATGTTCCTGCCGAATGTCTTCACATCAGCCTGTTTTACGATACCTTCCGCCATCATGTCGGATACGCCGTATATCGTCGTGAGCGGCGTCTTCAGCTCATGGGAAACATTTGACGTGAATTCACGCCTCAGCTTCTCGCGCTGCTCCTTTTCCGTGACATCGACTATTATCACGACAGCTCCCACGATGTCGGATCCTTCGGACACCGGATTGGCTATTATGTTGTAAAATCTGTTCTTTATCTCCAGCGGCTGCTGGTCGTGAAGTAGATTCTGAGCGTTTTCTTTGGCTCGACTGTAGCCTTAGCTACTGTTGAGCTCAAATGCCGTGTTCGTTTTTTCCACACGCGTATCTCCCTGAAGTTTTATTACGGCCGTGTTGTAGGCCAGTATCTCCATGTTCTTGTCTATGAGCAGTATGCCCTCGCTCATGTTTTCCGTGATGGTGATGAATTCCCGCTGCTGCCTCTGCATCTCGTTGAGCTGTGCGTCGATATGCCTGCTCTGGCTCCTTATCTTTTCCATTAACGGCGCCAGCTCCGGATACGGCTCCTCCGCTTCGGTATCGCTGAGATCCATGGCGTTAACGGGCTCCACTATCTTTCTGGATATCACCCTGGATATGGCAAAGCATATGATGACCACGACTATGACTATAGCTATGAACGGACCCAGCACGCCTTTCAGCAGCAGTGCCGCCATGCTCTGCTCCTGTGCTATCCTCAGCACGTTGCCGTCGTCAAGGAGCTTCGCGTAGTATATGGTCTTCGTGGAAAGCGTATCGGAATATCTTACCGAAAAGGCTTCGCCGTCTTCGGCAGCTTCGGCTATTTCCTCACGTTCCCCGTGGTTTTCCATATTCGCGGCATCTTCGTATGAATCGAAGATCACCGTCCCGTCAGGTGCCACCAGCGTTATCCTGTTGTCCGTATGACCCATATCGGCAAGGAATCCGTCATCTTCCTCCACCTCGTTGGCGATCATGGCGGCTTCACCTTTCAGCTCATCTTCTATGATTCCTTCAAAATATCCGTACAGCACATAGGAAATGCTTGCAAAGCAAATAAGGAGCACTGCTATGGATACCGCCAGGATGCTCTTGAATATCTTTTTAGTCATTGCTGCCTCCTATCTTGTACCCCAGTCCGCGCACCGTTTCTATCAGTTTACCGGCACTGCCCAGCTTCGATCGCAGCGTCCTTATATGGACATCCACCGTACGGTTCTCACCGTCGAACTCATATCCCCATATCTTCGTAAGGATCTCGTCACGCGTCATGACGACCCCTTCATTTTTAAACAGTATGCAGAGAAGCTCGAACTCCTTCAGCGTCAGGGTCACATCCTTGCCGTCTACTTTAACGATGTGCTTTGACGGGCAGAGATAGAGATTATCACGTCTGTATTCCACGGGATCATCACTCTTGCCTGATCTCCTCAACAGCGCCTTTATCCTGGATATCAGTTCCATAGTGCCGAACGGCTTTGCCACATAATCGTCCGCGCCGCTGTCCAGCCCCATCACCTTGTCGTATTCCGTACCCTTAGCCGTGAGCATTATCACCGGCAGGTTCTTTGTCGAGCTGCCTGCCCTTATCTTTTTGAGTATGGATATCCCGTCTTCTCCCGGGAGCATTATATCCAGCAGCAAAAGATCGGGCTGTTTTTTATTCATCGCTTCCCAGAAAGCATCGGGATGATCGAACCCCTCGGCTTCGAGCCCCGTATTGTTGAGGGCATAGATCACAAAATTCCTTATATTGTTATCATCCTCAAGAAAGTAAATCATAACTAATCCTTTTCAATATTATTACCGCTAACATGCTCTCCCGTTATGGAGAATATCACCCATTCGGCGATATTGACGGCATGGTCGCTTATCCTCTCGAGATACTTCGCTATCATCAGCACATCCACGAAATACTCACCGCTGTCCTTGTCCTCAACGACGGCATTTATCAGATCATCCTTTACCTTTATGAAAAGATCATCTACCTTATCGTCCATTGCTATGACCTTATTGGCAAGCTCCATGTCCTTTCTGACGAAGGAGTCGACGCTTTCCGTCACCATCTGTATTGCAGTCTCCGCCATCACATTGATGTTGTCGTGATCGAAGCTTCCTCTATCCTCCTTTATGAACTCGGTTATCTCGGCGATATCATAAGCCTGATCGCCTATACGCTCCATATCCGATATCATCTTTAGAGCAGATGATATGAGCCTGAGATCGCGGGCCACCGGCTGCTGCTGCAGCAGCAGTTTCAGGCAGGCGCTCTCTATCTCCCTTTCCCTGTCA
>CASEFF010000250.1 GCA_949287115.1 uncultured Bacillota bacterium
CCTCGATAAAGAACGCATATGTCCGATAAACATGGAGAGAAGGATATCCGGGATATATGAAGATATAAAGGGAGAGCTGTCTGCGGAAGGCTCGGCGGTATTCACGGATACTATCGGGCTTCTGGGGAAGATAAACGAAGGAGCAGGTGCGGAAAACAGAAACGGATCGCTGAAGGAAAGCGACAGGTATGAGGCCGACAGAGCTCTGCACGACATATATCGATATATGCACGGAAAGCTCATAAGGCTCAACTGGAACGACGAGATGATCGCTCCTCATGAGAGATACACGGCTAACGTTTCGGCGTTGGAAAGAGCATTGAGGTCCATGGAAGAGGGCAGCGCAGAAGATGCCGCAGAGGCTCTGTGCGAAGTGGATTTCAATTACTATGCAAAATACTTCAGCAGGGAAACGTACAGGTTCTATGAGGAACAGGGGACGAAAAGGGTAAAACCGAGCTGGGGTGCCGGTCTTGTGGATAACGGCAATGAAGATATGTTCGATGTTATAAGAGCGTTGATGGATGGCGTCTGCGGGGAAGCGGAAAAGACGGCTGTCGCGCAGGCGGTGGAGCGGCAGAAACAGTATCTGAAGGAAGCTGTAGCGGCCGAGATCGACGCCGTAAAAGAGATCGGGAAGATGTCCGGGTCTCTGGCTGAAAGATTATGATGCTTTCGGAGGTAGTGGATTGAAATACATATACATAGAAAAACCGGGAGAAGTTGCTCTCGGAGAAAAACCGATGCCGACGGCAGGAGAAGGAGAAGCTCTGCTGAAGCTGCTGTACGGCGGGATATGCGGATCGGATCTCGGTACGTACAGAGGTACATTTGCCTATGCAGGATATCCGAGGATACCGGGGCATGAATTTTCGGCAGAGATAGTGGAGATAGGCAGCAACGGATATGGATTTGAAAAAGGCATGGTCGTTACTGCAAATCCATATTTCAACTGCGGCACGTGCTATTCATGCAGGAGAGGATATGTCAACTGCTGCGAACATAACGAAACGATGGGAGCGCAGCGTGACGGAGCATTTTGCCAGTATATAACGATGCCGGTGGACAGACTCTTCAAAAGTGAAGGTATATCGCCAAAGCATATGGCGCTGGCGGAGCCTTTCTGTATAGGATATCACGGCGTGAAGAAGGCTGATATAAAGCGCGGCGAGAAAGTACTGGTCATCGGCGCAGGGACGATAGGCATCGTCGCGGCCATATCGGCCATGAAGGCAGGAGCGAGCGTAGACATATGCGATGTTGCGGAAGAGAAGCTGGAATACGCGAAGTGTTTCGGCTTTGACGGATATATAAAGAACGGCGGCGATCTTGAGGAACAGGTGGCGGAAAGGACAAACGGTCAGGGATACGATGTTACGGTAGAGGCTGTGGGACTTCCGCAGACGTTCCTGAACGCCATCGAAGCGGCAGCGTTTGCAGGTCGGGTGATACAGATAGGGGTAGGAAAGAAGAATGTGGACTTTGACTTTACGCTGCTGCAGAAAAAGGAGCTGAGAGTGTTCGGCTCAAGGAACGCCGTGAAGAGCGATTTTATCGAGGTGATAGATCTGTTCAGAGAAGGAGACATACCTCTCGACAGGATAGTGACTAACGTATATCCATTTGAAAAGGGTGCAGAAGCCTTCAGGGATTTTGACAGGTGCTCGGGCAAAATGCTGAAGGTCATGATAGAGTTTTAAGGAGTTCTGATGAAAAAACTGACATATGAAAATCTTAAAGAGGCGGGATATGAGGGATTCCTGCTGGAAAACGGAACGGAAAGATTCATACAGTTCGGAGAAGGCAATTTTCTGCGGGGATTTGTAGATTATTTTATAGACGTTATGAATGAAAAGGCAGGCTTTGGTGCCAAGGTGGCTGTCGTACAGCCGATACCCGAAGGCAGGGCGGAGCTGCTCAATACTCAGGAGGGACTGTACACCCTGTATCTGAGAGGAAGAGCGGGAGATCGTGTTGTAAACGAGAAGCGTGTCATCAGCAGTATAGGCAGAGGCATGGATCCGTACAGTGATTTTGAGGGTTTTCTCAAACTGGCCGAAAACGATGATATAAGGTTCATCGTGTCCAATACCACGGAAGCCGGAATAGTGTATGACGGTACGTGTTCTTTTGACGATATGCCGCCTGTATCGTTTCCGGCGAAGCTGACGAGGCTCCTGTATGAAAGGTTCAAAAAGAGCGGAGGCGGGAAAGGATATATCATTCTCTCCTGTGAGCTTATAGATGATAATGGAAAGCATCTTAAAGATGCCGTGATGAGACATGCTGCGGACTGGGAGCTGGGAGATGACTTTTCCGGATGGCTCGATGGGGAAAACATATTCTGCAGCACTCTTGTGGACAGGATCGTGACGGGATATCCGGGAGCTTCCGCGGATGAGCTCAATGAAGAAAACGGATATGAAGATATGTTCCTCGACACTGCGGAATGTTTCGGATTGTGGGTCATAGAAGGCCCGGAGAAGATAGGGGAGATCATTCCGTTTGAGAAAGCAGGCCTTCCGGTCATTATAACGAACGACCACAGGCCGTACAAGATACGTAAGGTGAGGATATTGAACGGAGCCCACACATCCATGGTACCGGTGGCTCTCATGTGCGGTCAGACTATAGTGCGTGACAGCATGAAGGACGGGAGCATAGGAAGGTTCGTAAGGGAGCTCGTCATGGAAGAAGTGATACCTACGATAGATCTGCCGAAAGACGAGCTGGTGAAATTCGCGGAGGACGTGTTCGACAGATTTGCCAATCCGTTCATAGATCATAGACTGAAAGATATATCACTGAACAGCATATCGAAGTGGAGTGCCAGAGTAAAACCTTCGCTGAAGGATTTTGTCGCCGTAAAGGGTTCGCTGCCTGAACGCATCGTATTTGCCTTCGCTGCTCTGGTGGCATTTTATAAGAGAGGCGATACGAGGGATTCGGAAGAGGTGACGGGATTTTTTGCCGATGCTGCGAAAACAGCGGACAATGACACGCTGCTGGATGTTTTCATGAGCAATGAGAAATTTTTCGGGGAGGATCTGCGCCGGATAAAAGGTCTGAAGGAAATGACCCTCGAATATCTGGATGATATAGAGCGTAACGGGATGAGAACAGCGCTGGAGACGTTTATCGGGGAGCACGACAATGGAGTGGATTAGGATAAACGACAGGGACAATGTGGCGGTAGCGCTGACAGATATGGAAAGGAACGGAAAGATCGCCAAAGGCCACAAGTTCGCACTCGAGAACATAAGAAAAGGCGAAAAGGTGATAAAGTACGGTGCTCCCATCGGTGTCGCTACGGAAAACATAGCGGCGGGAGACTGGGTACATGTCCATAACGTGAAGACGCTTCTCGACAGGAGCGCCGGATACGTCTATGAAAAGACTCCTGTGGATTCAGAGGTATGTGCAGACGACGGAGCTTTCTTTTACGGATA
>CASEFF010000251.1 GCA_949287115.1 uncultured Bacillota bacterium
CAAAGAGAGGAAAGACGAAAGAAGAAATTCTTGGATAGAGGAGGCATGGACAATGGCAAAGATGATCAAGGTCACATTGACAAAAAGTGTTATTGGCGCTTCCCCAAAGCAGAAAAAAGTTGTAGAAGCGTTAGGACTCAGGAAGATGCACCAATCGGTTGAGCTGATCGATTCTCCGGTGACAAGGGGAGCGATCAACAAGGTTCCGCATCTTTTGACTGTAGAAGAACTATAGGATGGGAGGTGCAATCAGGAAATGAAACTGCATGAATTGAAGGCTGTGCCGGGAGCTACAAAGGCACCTAAGAGAAAGGGCCGCGGTACGGCTACAGGTCAGGGTAAGACTGCCGGCAGAGGTATGAACGGACAGAAGTCCAGGAGCGGCGGCGGTGTAAGACCGGGATTCGAAGGCGGACAGATGCCTCTCTATAGAAGAATACCTAAGAGAGGATTCACGAATATCTGGAGAACGGAATATACGACTCTCAACGTTGAGGATCTCAACAGGTTCGAGGCCGGTACGGTAGTTACTCCGGAGCTGCTGAAGGAAGCCGGTATGGCCAAGCAGGTCAGAGACGGCATAAAGATCCTCGGCAACGGAAACATCGAGAAGAACCTTACGGTTCAGGCTCATAAGTTCAGTAAGACCGCTGCAGAGAAGATAGAAGCTGCCGGCGGAAAGGCAGAGGTGATCTAATGGAGATGATCAGAACAGTCGCAAAGGCTTGGAATATTCCTGACATCAGAAGGAAAATCATATTTACGCTGCTGATGCTGCTGATTTTCAGGATAGGTTCCCAGATTCCCGTACCGGGGATCGACCGGGAGATACTTTCCCAGACTTTTGACAGTGAAACTGGGCTGTTTGCTCTGTTCAATCTGTTCTCGGGAGGCGCCTTCAGTAACTTTACGATATTCGCGCTGAGCATAACGCCGTACATAACGGCATCCATCATACTCCAGCTCCTCACCTTCGCTGTTCCTTCGCTGGAACGTCTGGCGAGGGAAGGAACTGAAGGCAGGAAGAAGATAGCGCAGTATACGCGTTATCTTACCGTAGTGCTGGCTGTTATCCAGGCGATCGGCGTTTCCGTGGGACTTTTCAGACAGGCTCTGATCAGTACAGACGTATTCTCCATAGCTGTTATAGTGCTGGTGCTCACGGCAGGAACGGCGTTCCTGATGTGGCTGGGCGAACAGATAAACGAGCACGGTATCGGTAACGGTATCTCGCTGATAATCTTCGCCGGTATAATATCGAGACTCCCTTCGGGGATACAGGAGCTCTGGGTAAAGCTTCAGGACGGTACCATGAGTATCGTTACGCTCCTGCTGTTCCTGATCTTCTGTATCGTCGTAATAGTCGGCATCATAGAAGTGCAGCAGGGTCAGAGAAGGATACCGGTACAGTATGCAAAGAGGGTAGTGGGAAGGAAGATGTACGGCGGACAGGCGACGCACATACCGCTCAAGGTAAATCAGGCGGGAGTCATCCCTGTAATATTCGCCATGTCATTCCTGCAGTTCCCGCTCACCATAACCTACTTCATGAACAGTGAAAGCGGTGTGGCGGCGTGGATAGAGAAGTGGCTTTCCCCGACGGGGACTCCGGGCGTATGGGTATATGCCATCTGTAACGTAGCGCTTATAATGTTCTTCACATACTTCTATACGTCGGTTACGTTCAATCCGATGGAAGTGGCGCAGAACATGAAGGCAAACGGAGGGTTCATACCGGGAATAAGACCTGGAAAAGCCACGGTAGAATATTTAAACAGAGTCATGACAAGGATCACCTTCGTAGGGGCTATATTCCTGGCGGCAGTTGCCATACTGCCTACGATAGTGAGTCAGCTGGGCGGACTGAATTTCCACTTCGGAGGAACGTCGCTGCTGATCGCGGTAGGTGTGGCGCTGGATACCATGAAGCAGCTTGAACAGCAGATGGTGATGAGAAATTATCAGGGATTCCTGAAATGATTCAAATGATGTCCTAAGATTTGGAGGTTGAGCATGAACTTAATATTATTAGGGCCTCCGGGAGCGGGAAAAGGCACCCAGGCCGCAAAAATCGTCAAGAAGTACAATATTCCTCACATTTCCACGGGAGACATATTCAGAGCCAACATAAAGGAAGGCACTGAGCTGGGGAAGAAGGCACAGGAGTACATGAACAGAGGTGAGCTGGTTCCCGATGAGCTGGTGGTTGAGATAGCCACGGACAGGCTTAAGGCGGACGACTGCAAGAACGGTTTCCTGCTGGACGGGTTCCCGAGAACAGTGTTCCAGGCCGAGAAGCTGGACGAGTTCCTCGAGGCTCAGGGAAAGAAAGTTGACCACGTACTCGACATAGATGTTGACAGAGACGAGCTGATGATAAGGCTGACGGGCAGGAGAGTCTGCAAGAAGTGCGGCGCATCCTACCACATCGTGAACATCCCGCCTAAGAAGGAAGGTATATGCGACGTATGCGGAGCCGAACTGGAACAGAGGAAGGATGACAACGAGGAAACGGCAGCCAACAGGATCGAGGTATACAACAAGGAAACGAAGCCTCTCATAGACTACTACGAGAAAGCCGGGAACATATCTCACATAGACGGCACGACAGGTCTGGAAAACGTGTTCAACACGATCACGGGCATATTGGGTGAGTAGGTATGATCATTATTAAGTCGGATGAAGAGATAGATCTGATGAGAGAATCGGGAAAGGTGACGGGCTCAATACTCAGGGAGCTTGAGGACTTCATCAGACCCGGGATATCTACCGCGGACATAGACAGATTTGTAGAAGACAATATAAGAAAGAACGGGATGATACCTACGTTCAAAGGGTATGGTGGATTCCCGGCCAGCGCCTGCGTATCCATCAACGATGAAGTCGTTCACGGCATCCCCGATAAGAAGAGGATACTGAAAGACGGCGACATCGTCAGCGTGGACATAGGCTCCACATACAAGGGGTACGTCAGCGACGCGGCGAGAACCTATCCCGTAGGGGAGATAAGCGATATAGCGCGTAAACTTATCGACTTCACGAGAGACAGCTTTTTCGCGGGACTGGAATTCTGTAAGGTGGGATGCAGGCTGTCCGACATCTCACATGCTGTTCAGGTGAAGGCTGAGAGCGGCGGCTTTTCCGTGATACGCGATTACGTGGGTCACGGCGTGGGGCAGAACATGCACGAGGAGCCGCAGATACCGAATTTCGGCAAGGCAGGAAGAGGCCCAAGACTGGCAAAAGGAATGGTGTTCGCCATCGAGCCGATGATATGCGAAGGCGGATATGATGTCAGGACCCTTTCAAACGACTGGACTGTAGTCACTTTGGACGGTAAGCTGGCAGCGCACTATGAGAATACTGTAGCGATAACCGACGGCGAGCCCGAGCTGCTCACGTTGGCTGAATAAAAGCGAGGTGTTAGAATTGGCGAAGAAAGATGTCATAGAGGCAGAGGGCAAGGTGATCGAGGCACAGCCGAACGCGATGTTCATCGTGGAGCTGGAGACCGGTCATAAAGTGCTCGCTCACGTTTCGGGAAAGATAAGGACGAACTATATCAGGATCATCCCGGGGGATAAGGTAAAGGTAGAGCTTTCACCGTATGATCTTACAAGAGGCAGGATCACATGGCGAGGCAAGGCATAGGATCCGGGGTCGTGACAGGTTCAGGACCGGAGGATTTCAATTAAGGAGGGTTAAAATGAAAGTTAGAGCTTCCGTAAAGCCTATCTGCGAAAAATGCAAGGTGATCAAGAGAAAAGGCAAAGTAATGGTCATCTGTGAGAACCCTAAGCATAAACAGAGACAGGGCTAGGAAACAGCAAGGTATTTTATTTAAAGAACATCCCGTTTATATTACGACCGCCGACATAAGTCTTCGGCGTTGATACGTGACGGAAGATGGGAACAGGAGGAAAATATGGCTCGTATAGCCGGTGTAGACTTACCAAATGAAAAAAGAATAGAAGCAGGTCTCACCTATATCTACGGTATAGGCTGG
>CASEFF010000252.1 GCA_949287115.1 uncultured Bacillota bacterium
CTCACGAATCCTTTGTAACTGTTCTTCAAAATAGTCTTTTGTCAGCACAGTTCCAAAATTCTTTAATCTCTCATCATCCATAGTATAGCCTTTTATCGTAAACTCTTCTATGATCCCATTGGCCCATTTTCGAAACTGCACCGCTCTCGGAGAATCAACTTTATTTCCTACAGCGATAATCGCTTTTAAATTATAATGATTTGTATTGTAGCTTTTTCCATCCGAAGCAGTTATTCGAAATCTTCGAATAACTGAATCCTCATCTACTTCTCCATCTGAAAATATCTTTTTTAAATGATAATTGATTGTATTGGTTTCCACATTATAAAGCAAACCCATCATTTTCTGGGTCAACCAAACATTTTCATCGAAATATACAGCATTAACATCGCTTTCCCCTGTAGCGGTAATAAAAGTCAAATACTCTGCCGCCGAAGAACGCACTATTGATATTTCCTTTTTCTTTTTCATATTTTCCCTTAAATCCAATATAATCTCACGGTAGTGGACTTCTGCATCTACTCCTCTGTTCTTAATTCATTTTGCTTCGTGTGGTAATATTGTATCACACGGTAATTCCATATGCAAACAGATGTTCTGTTGATGTCGCCCCGATAATGCCGAACGCAGTAAACCCTCCCACCATGGCAGATGAGAGGGTTTTTGCTATCTGTCGTATGATCCTTAAATTCTTATACGCACCCCGACTATATCATCTCCGGCCAATATGCTCCTCAAACACCTTCAGTGTATCAAGCAATGGCTCAGGTAAGCGTTCATAACACTCTTCCTTCAATTCAGCAGGAACATCATAAAACCCTTCAGCGATGCTGCCTGCAATGGCTGCAAGTGTATCGCAGTCGCCTCCGAGAGAAACCGCAGTGCGTATGACATCCTCAAAGCTTTCTCCTTCAAGAAAAGCCGTTATGGCCTCCGGCACCGTCCCCATACACGTCACGATATGATGATAATCCGGCCTGATCTCGTCACAGGTACGATCCAATGAATAACCGAATTCATGTTCGATATATTCTCTTATATATGCCTTGCTCCGGCCCATTCTTGCCATAAATATAGCACTGGCAGTCGCCTCAGCGCCTTTGATCCCTTCAGGATGATTGTGAGTGACGATCGCAGAAAGCTCTGCCGCATGTCTGACAGCATCAATATCGTCATATAACCATGCCACTGAAGATACACGCATCGCAGAACCGTTGCCAAAGCTGTTATATGCCTGACAATCAGGATCGCGAAGCCATTTACGAAACATTCCGCCATATCCGGCATTTGGATACATTTTGCCAAACTGACGCATACGATCTGTAATGCTCCTCAGGATAGCATCATCCGATGCATCAGACTGAACATCCAAAAACGCCATACCGACAGCCAGCGTCATCACTGTATCATCAGTATATGTAGATGCGCCGGAAAACAGAGGAAAGTCTTTACTCTTATTTCCACGATCACCTTCATATGGACTGCCGATGATATCTCCTAAAATTGCTCCTATCATCTCTTCCCGCCCCTCTTCATCTTATCTTCCTCGATCCTGCTCTTCCAGTCAGCCGACAGCGGCGCATCGCAAGACCTGACGCTCGTGAGCACCTGGCTGATCACCTCATAATTGATGGCCGTCCCATCCCCATCGCAGATATATTCAGCCGACATCGTCTCATCGATACCCATCTTTCCGGCTTCTGCCGCCGCATCGATATTGGCGCCGAGAAATATGAATTCCCAGCCGTAACGTTCCTTTTGACGCTCGATCATTCGGCACACTTTTTCATAATCGTAATAACGACTGGCATTTTCCATGCCGTCTGTAGTAATGATGAATATAGTCTTTTCCGGCACATCCTCCCTGCGGGCATATTTATGCACATTGCCGATATGATGTATCGCACCGCCCACAGCGTCCAGAAGCGCCGTACATCCCCGGACATAGTACTCCCTGTCGGTGATGTCCTGCACATTTTCAATGGGAATACGGTCGTGTATGACCTCGCTCTCATTGTCAAAAAGCACGGTCGATACCACGGCATTGCCCGATTCCCCGCGCTGCCTTTCCAGCATGGAGTTAAAGCCTCCGATAGTGTCTTTTTCCAGTCCCGACATGGAACCGCTGCGATCCAGTATAAATACGATTTCAGTCATGCTCCCGATCATATCAATAACCTCCTGTCTCTTTACCGTGTCTTCATTATATGCAGAACAGGAGCATGGATGGTCGCATGTCAGGCGACATTTTTACGCGCCTATCAACGGCTGATCGAAAGCGAACAGCACCTCATTCAATTCAAAGACATCGTAATTCCCGTTCACGAGGAAATACTCAACTATCACATCGAATTTACTGCTGTGGGACAGGGCAAACCCCGCGCGGGCGATGAGATCCTTCGTCTCATCGATGTCCAGTTCCAGTGCAAAGGCAAAAGCCAGCGCCGTCGTCTTTGACGGTTTGTAGTCCATATTGTTACGGATCTTTGAAAACAGCTTTCTGTCCACATTGGCCTTTTTGTAAACTTCGGAGTCCTTCTTTCCGGCACGGTCGATAAGCTGCAGGAGCGTTTCGGAAAATCCCGCATCAAGATCTGCCAGCAGTTCTTCCAGGTCATCGGAGTCCTCCGGAGCACTCTCGCATACATCCATAGCGGGATATGCTTCCGGCATCTGCAGCAGACAGCTCTCTTCCCGTATCATTTGATCACGCAAATCTTCCCTGCCATACTCGTAAGCAATCCTGCTGTGGATATAATTCTCATCGATATAACTGCTGATGGATCTGAACAGCTTTTCCGACAGCACAAAAGATTCCCTGTCGAACACTACGAGATATATCTGCATCTCGTTTTCCATAAGAAAAGAGCCGATCTCTCTGACAGCTATCTGCAATGCAAGCGGCTTCGGGAACCCGTAGTTTCCCGTGGCTATCAGCGGAAACGCGACAGACTCACATCCATGCTCCTTCGCCAGCGCAAGAGACTTCCGATAGCACGATGCCAATATCTGTCCCTCTTTATGTCCTCCGCCGTCCCAGACAGGGCCGACCGTATGTATGACATATCTTGCATCCAGCCCAAATCCCGACGTGATGGCGGCATCACCGGATCTGATGTCGCCTATCTTTTTCCTGGCTGCAAGCAGCCCGGCTCCGGCTCTCTCATGTATGCGGCTGTCGACACCCGGCCCGATGACCGGATGCGGATTCGCAGTATTCACCACTGCATCCACCTGCATATTTGCAATATCGTTTCTGACTATTTCAAAAGGCATGAGTACCTCCCTGTGTAAAAGCATATATAAACAGCACCTGCATAAAGACTTGCGGACCGATCCATTGCTCATCCGACATTCTCTATTTGAGCAGCCAGTCAACTATATCATAGATCTCTATCCCTTCATGGCTGTGCTTCGGATGCCCGGTCCTGGCAATAATCATTTTCGGATAGGCATCTCTGATCTTTAACAGCGCAGAGCACTCTCTTTCGAATGTTTCCTGTCCGGAAATATCATCGCTCACCTGAATATATATCTTTTCACTGCCCCTCTGCGCAATAAAATCTATCTCCTTTTGATACAATTTGCCTACGTAGACATCGTATCCGCGGCGAAGTAGTTCAATGCAGACTATATTTTCATAAACTCTGCCGTAATCCATATTCCTTCTTCCGAGTATTGCATATCGGATACCGGTATCACACAGATAAAACTTTTCCGAACTCTCAAGATACTTTCTCCCGCGAATGTCATATCGTTTTATGTCATAAAAAACGAAAGCATTACACAGATATTTTATATATCTTCCGACAGTCACATGATTTGTCGAAGTCTCATTTGCCGTCAGAAGCCTACTGACCTTATTTGGTGAAGTCAGGTTACCGACATTATCCATGAGGAATTCACTCAATCGCTGCAGGACAAGAGTATCCGGAAGAGAATATTTTTGCGCCAGATCTCTTGTGACTATGGTCTCATAAACCTCTTTTATATAATTTGTCCTGTCCTTTTCAGTCCTGTATGCATAGGATCCTGCCATTCCACCATTGGTACAGTACTCTTCGAAAAGCTCATACTTATCGCCGACATCTTCATAATATTGGCAATACTCCCGAAAACTGAAAGGAAATACATGGATCTCGATATAGCGCCCGGTAAAGAGTGTCGCCAGATCCGCGCTCAACAAAAATGCATTGGAGCCGGTCACATAAATATCATATTTACCTTTTGAATAAAGACTGTTGATCGCCAGCTCAAATTTCGGACACATCTGTACCTCGTCCACAAACAGGTAATTGGTTTTCCCGGCCTGATAATTTTCTTCTACATAGGTATGTAATGCGTGGTATTCCTTCATCTCTTCATACGCCAGATCCATAAAGTCAATAAATATGATATTTATATTCTCAAAATTACTTTTCAGATACTCGATATACGCCTGCATCAGTTTTGATTTGCCGGAACGACGAATGCCCGTAATGATCTTTATATCAGGCGTCCCGTTCAATTCTATGATACGCTTGAGATACATTGTTCTTGTAATCGTTTTCATATGTTCGCCCACTTTCAAAACTTTAAAATTTTTTATTTTTCGAAACCGATTTGTTGCTCATATTATACTGCCTGTAAACGATACACGCAAGCATTCGGTTTCAAAAGTGTATTTTTTTTATTTTTCGAAACCGTAATATAATCCATTCCAAGATGGAAGGATTTACCCCTGTCTGCCCCCCCTTTTTTTTAACATGGCGATATGTTCTTTTGTATAATTCTCACGTGACAGCATTTTCTATGGCGCTCCCTTCGAGGTATTGTTTCATCTCTTTTTCTCTGTTGCGCCTTCTTGCATATCTTAGAAGCCTGACCTTGTCCAGATAGTACCGACTCTGTACCTGCTCGATAACATCCGGAAACTCAGCCTTATTATATGTTGTAGAAATCAGCTTATCCGCAATCATGTCCACCAACTTTTTTTCAAGCATTATCTTATGGGGCTCATCAATTCTTAATGGCGCTTCCGAAATGATGTCAGTAACAACGATTTCATCTCTCGACCAGTATAAATCAAAATCGTTTTCCCCTGGCTTATACATGACGTTCTGATATCCTTTTCCCTGCAGAAATCGGAAAATATAGATACTGCTTTCCTTCTCAGCCTGGATAAAAACTGTATTTTGAGCGATCAAATGATTCAAAAAATCATTCATCATAACCGTTTCAAAACGGTAAAGATCACATACGGATACTTCTCTTTAATTTGATTCGTCACCTCTAATGCCTGAGCAGAATATAGTGGATAATATTCCTTCTTCGTTGAACTGTCAGGACTGGCATATGCATTATACCCAAGCCTGATAATTTGTCCCCCTCTGACAAGGCTACTGATAGCCCAATGATATGTGCTGTCCGCCAAATCCGGTTTCAGTATTTTTAATTCATCTGTAAGTTCTTTATGAGAATATATCTCTCCTCATTTCAGAACATTTTTAATGTGTTCATACCATTGCGTAACATCATCTCTTTTGAACATCATAACGCATATCGGCAAAAAAATTATTTTTTGCCGATATTTAGTATCATGCATACCATAAATATTATTAAAGCACATCGGTAAATTTTCTTTTTTGCCAATGTGTTTCAATGTCCTTTTCTAAAACAAATGTTACATCAAAATCTAAATCCCTTTTCTTCTCTTACCATCAGGCATACACATCTACGCTCAAGCCTGGCTCAAATATAACTGTCAGCTTTTCACTTCCTTATCGTAAAAATGTAGTTCGTTTACAATCTATTCAAATGTCGTCATTTTTTAAAGAAAATTTTAATACCCACACGCATTATACATCACATGTGGGCAATAAAGTGGGTATTAAACTTCCAGATTCGCAAGTACCAGTAATTGATTCAATGTTGTTGAATTC
>CASEFF010000253.1 GCA_949287115.1 uncultured Bacillota bacterium
CTCGATGTCTTGAAGGATCGCGCCATTGCGTTCATATATATACCTTCGAGAAGGTTGGTCTTTCCCTGGGCGTTGTTTCCTATGAATATATTTATATTTTCGCTGAATCCCGCCGTCAGCTCTTTATAGTTTCTGAAATCACGGAGTTCTATACTTTTTATATACATATCTCGTTACACAACATATCACATCGTAGGTATCCTTACAGGAAGTATGAGGTATTCATATGAATCTCCCTCCACCGGGGTCACGAGACAAGGTGATGTGCCGGTCCTGAACTTCATGGATATCTCCTCGTCGTCTATGGCCTTCAATACGTCTATCACGTACTTCGAATTGAAACCTATCTCAAGGTCGCTGCCCGTCTTTTCCATAGCTATCTCTTCCCTTACGTTTCCCTCTTCCGATCTGGATGTTATGGTCATGAGATCGCCCTTTATCGTCATCTTTATAAGGTTGTTCTTTCCTTCCCTTGCCAGCAGCGAAGCTCTCTCTATGCTTTCCAGCAGCACTTCCTTTCCTATGATGACGTTTATATCGTTGTCCTTCGGTATTATCTCCCTGTATCTGATGAACTCGCCTTCCATCAGCCGCAGCATTACTTCCGTCGTTCCCATGGTGAATACAGCCTTCTTTTCTCCCATGGAGATAACGAGATCATCTTCACCTTCGTCTTCCGATATTATCTTGCTTATCTCGTTCATTATCTTGGCCGATATTATGAATCTGTTTTCTTCGGCGCTTATCATGTTCTCCCTTGCCAGCGACAGCCTGAATCCGTCGAGGGCCACCATGCTGACGCTGTCCTTCGATATCTCCGTGAGTATGCCCACCAGTACGCCCTTTGACTCGTCAATGGAAGCCGCAAACGATGTCTTCCTCACCATATCTCTGAATATGTTTCTGTCGAATATCAGCTCTCTGTCGGAATCCTCTTTTTCTCCTATCTTCGGAAAATCGTCTACGGAAAAGCTTACAACCGTGAATTCCGAGGATCCGGTCATTATGGAAACCGTGTTGTTTTCCAGCGTTTCGACGGTTATGTCGCCGCTTGGCAGCTTTCTTATTATGTCCCCGAACAGTTTGGATCCGACTACCGTACTTCCTTCTTCTGAAACTACGGCGTCTATTTCCTTTCTTATGCTTATCTCCAGATCCGATGCCGACATGATGAGTTTGCCGTCCGCTCCTGCTTCGAGCAGTATGCCTTTTAAGACGGGAAGTGTCGTCCTGTTCGATACGGCTTTAGATACTGTGTTCAACGCTTTTGTCATCGTTTGCTGACTGCAGGTAAATTTCATAATATCCTCCAAATATGATTCAAATAAAAACAGATAAAAATGAGCCTTTTATTATATATTATTTATAGTAGTTATAGTAGTAGGGCCTGTTGATATTGTGGAAAACTTTCAGGGCCGCTGATATAACTTGATTTTTTGTTATCGAAAATCTGTGGATAACCTGTATTTTTTTATCAACACCGGTTGTTGATAACTTTTTCTTCTATTCGATATCGTCTTTTATCCTTCTTATCTCTTCTGCAAGAAGACTGTCCGTCTTCAGATCGGAAGAGATCTTGTCGTAGGCGTGGAGGACTGTCGTGTGGTCGCGTCCTCCGAAATACTCTCCTATCTTCGGAAGGGATGAATCCGTCAGCTCCCTGCACAGATACATCGCTATCTGTCTCGGGTGGGAGAACTCCCTCTTTCTCTTTGAGGACTCTATATCCGATATCTTTATGTTGTACTGTTTGCATACGGCTTTCTTTATGGTCTCGCACGTTATGTTGAAGTCCCTCGTTGAGAATATGTCGTTGAGGTTCTTTCTTGCAAATTTGACGGTTATCGGCTGGTTGAATATCCTCGAGTAGCTTATTATTCTCGTGAGAGCGCTCTCAAGTTCTCTTATGTTGAACTTTACTTTTTCTGCTATAAGGTCTATTACGTCGAGTATGTCGCCTTCATCCAGGGATACGTTTTCCTGTTTTGCCTTGCTCCTGAGTATTGCCACCCTTGTTTCGAAGTCGGGAGGCTGTATGTCTGCTATTATGTTCCACTGGAACCTCGAACGGAGACGTTCGTCGAGGTCGGTCAGCTTGCTGGGATGTCTGTCGCTTGATATGACTATCTGTTTTTCGAATTCGTAGAGGGCGTTGAAAGTATGGAAGAATTCGGTCTGAGTACTTTCCTTGCCTTCTATGAACTGTATATCGTCTATCAGCAATACATCCACGTTCCTGTACTTCTTCTTGAAGTTCCTCATCTTGCTGTTGTAGTTCTTCTTGTCCTGTATGGCCTTTATCAGTTCGGACGTGAACATTTCAGACGACACGTAGAGAACCTTCGATGAAGGATTGTGTTCAAGTATGTAGTGACCTATGGCGTGCATCAGGTGGGTCTTGCCGAGACCCGATCCTCCGTATATGAAAAGAGGATTGTATACGGCGGCGGGAGATTCGGCGACCGCCAGCGCTACGGCATGGGCATAGTCGTTGTTGGGCCCCACTATGAAATTATCGAAGTTGTATCTCGGGTTGAGGAAGTATTCTTCTCTGAACTCGTCTTCGCTGCTTTCTTCCGCGTTTTTCCCGCCTGCAGGTGAAGATGCCGCCTTCTCATCCTTTCCTTTTATGAGAGACTCTATCTCCTGTTCGCTCATGTTCTTTATGACCACCCTGTATCTCTTTTTCGTTATCTGTTCTATGGCAGTCTCGAACACGGACATATAGCGCTTTTCAAGGACATCTATGAGAAAATCGTTGGATGAAGCCACGTAAAAAACGTTCGCATCCTCATCGGTCTCGATTGGTGTGAGAGGGGCGAACCAGGTCCGGTAACTTACATCAGTCACGTTCCCACTTATTTCAGAAAGTATGTTCTTCCATGTTTTGTCGTCTATCTTTTTCTTCATAGGTCTTCGTCCTCCGTAAGCGTTAGATATATATTATCAAAAAAAGTTATCCACAGGCAATAGGTTAATAAAATTTATCGAAAAAACAATGGAGATGATAAGTTATCCACTACCTGTGGATAAAATTGTGCAAAGTTTACACAGTATTAACTATATGTTGGATAGAGTTAAAAAACCGGTCTATATATGGATATAAATGGTATTCGGATGTCCGTTATGATAATGTAGTTATTCGAATTTAATTGACACTGTTTTTTTCAAAGGGTATAATAGTAAAGCGTATGGCATGAGTTGAAATTCAGATTCGTGCACCATTAAAAAATTATGATAAAGGAGGAAAAAGCGTTATGAAGATGACGTATCAGCCTAAGAAAAGGCAGAGAAAAAAAGAGCACGGCTTCAGAAAGAGAATGAAGACAAAGAACGGTAGAAATGTTTTGAAGAGAAGAAGAAGAAGAGGAAGAAAAGTTTTATCAGCATAGAGACCGCAGGAGTGGTCTTTTTGTTATCAGTGAAATGATATGCTAAAAAAGGATGTACTGCGAAGAAAAGACGATTTTGATTTGATCTATAAGAGAGGAAGATCCGTGGGAGAGCGGTACGTGGTTCTTTTTTACAGGAAAAACGATCTTCCGTATAACAGGACAGCTTTTTTGGCGAGCAAAAAAGTAGGAAACAGTGTTGAGAGAAACAGGGCCAAAAGGCTCATGAAGGAGAGCTACCGATTTCTTAAAGATGATATCGGAGAAGGGTATGATCTCATATTCATAGCGCGCAATACCATCAACGGGAAAAAGCAGCGCGATGTGGAAAGATCGATGGTCGGTTCTCTTTCCAAATCAAAATTGTATAAGAGATAAGAGGCGTACAGATGAAAAGAATATTGATATTGATGATAAAGGGATATCAGAAATTCATATCTCCTCTTTTTCCGCCTACATGCAGATTTTATCCTACTTGTTCTACTTATTTCATACAAGCGTTGGAAAAGTACGGGTTTTTTAAAGGATCATATCTCGGCATCAGGAGACTGCTGAGATGTCACCCGTTCAATCCGGGAGGATACGATCCTTTAAAATAGGAGGAAATTAGTTAATGTATACGATACTTGGAGTAATAGCAAAGCCCCTCGGATGGCTTTTGGGATTACTGTATGATCTGATAAGTAATTATGGTATCACCATCATATTGTTTACGGTCATCGTAAAGGTATGCCTGTATCCGCTTTATATAAGGCAGACGAAATCCATGGCAAAGATGTCATCGGTCCAGCCTAAATTACAGGCGATACAGAGAAAATACGCCAATGACAGGGAGACCATGAACATAAAGATGGCGGAGCTGTATAAGGAAGAAAAGTTCAACCCTATGGGCGGCTGTCTTCCTATGCTGATCCAGATGCCTATAATCATGGGACTGTTCGCACTGCTTAGAAACCCTATAATGTATATGGGAGACGACAGCAGTATGATATTCGCTTTCCATGAACCGTTTATATGGATAAACGACCTCAGTCAGCCGGATCCGTGGATACTGCCGATAATCGCAGGTGTCGCCACGTTCATTTCGTTTACGATGAACCAGGCGCTCAACGATACGGGAGCCGCAAATCCTCAGATGAACCAGATGAACGGTATGATGAAGATGATGAAATACGTATTTCCTATCATGATACTGTGGATGGCCAGATCGTTTTCATCGGGACTTGCTCTTTACTGGGCTGTCAGCCAGATAATCCAGATATTCTTCAACATCCATCTTTCTACCATCAGAAAGAAACTGAAGATGGAGGCTGAACTGGAAAAGAGAAACAAGAACAGATCCAGGTAATTTTTTGGAGGGATATAAATCATGGACTATTCGGAGAAGTGGGGAGTCGACGTCGACGAGGCGGTCAGACTTGCCCTTATGGATCTCAAACTCTCCAGAGATGAAGTCGAAGTGACTGTACTGGAGCAGCCTTCGAAGGGATTTTTCGGTATAGGATCCAAACTGGCGAAGGTTAGAGTGGAAAAGAAAAAGGAGGAGCCTGAAAAGAAAGAAGAGACTCCTTTGAAATCAGCGGAGACTGTCGTTTCGGAAAAGAAGGAGACCGCCGAAGCATCGGATGCTCAGCCGCGTGAAAAGAGAGAAGAAAAGAGATCCAGAAAAAGCAGAGGAAAGAACAGAAACGACAACAGAGAAGGCAGAGATCACAGAAGAGAGCGTGAAGAGAGAAACGCGCACGTTGAAAAGAGCCTCAGCATAGATGCTGTCGACAAGGATAAACTTGAAGAAGTGGAGAAGCATGAAGCCCTTGATTTTCTCAGGGATGTTACAGAAAAGATGGGTCTTCATCTCAATTTCAAGGCGAGAGCCGGGGAGGACATCGTCTATATAGAAATGGACGGAAAGGACGCCGGCACCGTTATAGGAAAGAGAGGACAGACTCTCGATTCCATTCAGTACCTTACGAGCCTTGTTGTCAACAGGGACAGCGAAAAGTACATAAAGGTAGTGATAGATGCCGAGAATTACAGAGCCAAGAGGCAGAAGACACTTGAGCAGCTTGCCGAAAGGCTTGCCGGCAAAGTCGTAAGGACCGGGAAGTACGTAAGGCTGGAGCCTATGAATCCATACGAGAGGAAGATAATCCACGCCACGCTGCAGCACAACCCTGATATAAACACAAGGAGCGAAGGTGAAGAACCTTACAGGCGGGTTGTAATAGAGCTCAAAAAGTAGCAGAACGGTTTAAGGAGTCCGCATGTGAATTTGCGGACTCTGTTTTTTTAGAGGGGGCGTCACCATATGGAAGACACCATAGCAGCCGTTGCGACTCCTTACGGAGAAGGCGGCATAGGTATAATAAGGATAAGCGGTGAAAATTCACTGAACATATTGAAAGATATATTCGAACCTGCGTCGGGAAGCAGAGAATACGTCAGCAGACATATGATGTACGGAAAAGTCGTGGACGCCTGCGGAGAAGGCGTGATAGACGAGGTGCTGGCGGTATATATGAAGGGGCCGAAGACGTATACGGCAGAGGATGTGGTGGAGATAGACTGCCACGGGAGCGTCGTTTCGCTGCGAAAGACACTTGAGCTGATCCTGCGGAGAGGCGCCCGCATGGCGGAACCGGGAGAATTCACGAAGCGTGCCTTTCTCAACGGAAGGCTCGATCTGTCTCAGGCGGAGGCCGTGATAGATGTGGTAAAGGCAAGGACGGACAGGAGCTTCGATGTGGCCATGTCGCAGCTTGAGGGAGGACTTTCGGAAAAGACGAAAGCCATAAGAAAAGCGCTTCTGGATCTTCTGGTGGACATAACCGTCAACATAGATTATCCCGACGAGGATATAGAGGAGATAACGTATGAAAGACTGGAAGAGAATATATCGTTAATAGGCGAAATGATTGAAAAACTCCTGTCTACAGCCTCCACGGGCCGCATGATAAGGGAAGGGATAAGGATCGCCATAGTGGGAAAACCCAACGTGGGAAAGTCTTCGCTGATGAACGGTATACTGGGCGAATCGAGGGCGATAGTGACCGATATTCCCGGGACTACGAGAGACACCATAGAGGAAGCGGTCAGCGTAAGGAATATCCCCGTGTATCTCGTGGATACGGCCGGTATAAGGAATACGGCTGACAGGGTGGAGATGCTGGGAATCGAAAGATCGAAGGAAGCTTTCAACAATGCCGACCTTGTGATATTCATCACCGACGGCAGCATACCCCTTTCCGATGAAGACAGGGACATAGCGGCCCTTCTCAAGGGAAGGAAGGCGCTGGCGGTCGTAAACAAAAATGATCTCGGAAGGGCATTTGACGACGATGAGCTTACTGCAATGACAGGCGACATAGAGATAATAGAGACCGCTCTTTTGCAGGGAAACGGTATAGAGAGGATAGAGGACTTCATAGAAGATATGGTATACGGAGGAAAGGTGTCCCAGCGCGAAAGCGTCATGGTGAACAACGTCCGCCATATCGGACTTTTAAACAGAGCGAAGGATTCGCTGTCGGACGCACTCGATATGACAAAGCGCGGAGAAGCCCTTGACTTTATAGAGGTGGATGTAAGAGACGCCTACGATGCCGTAGGTGAGATAACCGGTGAGACGGTGACGGAAGATATAATAGATGAAGTGTTTTCGAGATTCTGTCTCGGAAAATAAGAGGTAGCGGATAAAGATGGAAAAATTTCTGATGGATACATACGACGTCATAGTAGTGGGCGCGGGTCATGCCGGATGCGAGGCGGGACTTGCCTCAGCCAGGATGGGAAAGAAAACGCTGATGCTTTCCATAAATCTGGAAGCCGTGGCGATGATGGCGTGCAATCCGTCCATAGGAGGTACGGGCAAAGGACACCTCGTGAGGGAGATAGACGCCCTCGGCGGAGAGATGGGCCTCAATATAGACAGGACATTCATCCAGAGCAGGATGCTGAATACTGCAAAGGGACCGGCCGTACATTCGCTGCGGGCCCAGGCCGATAAGACCATGTACCACATGGAGATGAAGAGGACGCTGGAAAGGGAGGAAAACCTCCATCTCAAACAGGGAGAAGTCGTCGACATCATAGTCGAAGACGGCAAAGCCAGAGGCGTCATACTCAAGACGGGAGCATGTTACAGGAGCAGAGCCGTGATACTGGCGACGGGAACGTTCCTGGCGGGAAGGATATTCATCGGCGACAGCGTCTACGACAGCGGACCCAACGGCATGGCTCCTTCCGTGGAGCTGGCGGAAAAGCTCAGAGGATACGGACTCCCCATGAGACGGTTCAAGACGGGTACGCCGGCAAGGGCGCTGGGGAAGAGCCTCAACTTCGACAGCATGATACCCCAGGAAGGGGACGAAAAAGTCGTGCCTTTTTCATTCATGAACGATGATATAGACAGGGAGCAGGTGAAATGCTGGCTGACATATACCAATGAAGATACCCATGAAGTAATAAGGGAAAACTTTCACCGGTCGGCGCTTTTCGGGGGACACATCGAAGGTGTGGGTCCGAGATACTGTCCGTCCATAGAGGACAAGATAAACAGATTTCCCGACAGGCAGCGGCATCAGCTTTTCATAGAGCCGGAAGGGCTTTACACCGACGAGATGTATATACAGGGCATGTCTTCCAGTCTTCCGGAAGATGTGCAGCGGGCGTTTTATAAGACGATACCCGGACTTGAAGAACTGGAGATCGCAAGGCCCGCCTATGCCATCGAGTACGACTGCATCGACCCTCTCGACCTCAAACTGTCCCTTGAAAACCGTCACGTGGAGGATCTCTTCTGCGCAGGCCAGTTCAACGGCAGTTCGGGATACGAGGAAGCGGCGGCTCAGGGACTCATGGCAGGTATAAACGCCGTAATGAAGATAGACGGCAGGGATGCCTTCGTGCTGGACAGGAGCGAAGCGTATATAGGAGTCCTCATCGACGATCTGGTCACGAAGGGGACGAACGAGCCATACAGGATAATGACCAGCAGAGCCGAGTACAGGCTCGTGCTCAGACAGGACAACGCCGACATCAGGCTCACCGAAAAGGGACACGAAGTCGGCCTCGTGAAGGAAGACAGGTATGAAAGATATCTGGAGAAAAAGGAGATCGTAAAGCGCGAGACGGAAAGGCTAAGGAATACGTTCCTGAAACCGGAAGAGATCAACGGATTTCTCGATGAGAAGGGCACGTCGCCTGTAAAGAGCGCCGTATCCCTTTACGATATACTGAGGCGCCCGGAAGTGACTTATGAAGATACGGAGTTTTTGGATACGGACAGGCCGCAGCTTTCACAGCATCAGAAGACGCTGATGGAAGTGCAGATAAAGTACGAGGGATATATAGAGAAGCAGCGGCAGCGGATAGAAAAATTCAAAAAACTGGAAAATAAGAAACTGCCGCAGGATATGGATTACAATGCCATAGAGGGGCTCAGGATAGAAGCGCGTCAAAAGCTGACGGAAATAAAACCGCTGTCGATAGGCCAGGCATCGCGCATATCGGGAGTGTCGCCTGCCGACATAAACGTGCTTCTGATATATATGGAAAAAAACGGGAGGAAAAACAGGTAGGCTATGTCAGATGAAATGAAAAAGGTATTCGATGCGGCCGGCATCGAATACAGTGAAGACAAGGCGTCAAAGCTGACCGGATATATGGATGAGATCCTGAAGATAAACGAGCACGTAAATCTCACCGCGATAACGGACAGAGAGGAATTCATGCAGAAGCACTATATCGATTCCCTGCTGTGTGCGGGACTGGAATCCTTTAAGACGGCGGAAAGTGTGATAGATGTCGGGACAGGCGGGGGATTCCCGGGTGTTCCGCTGGCGATAGCCTTTCCGGAAAAGAAGTTTGTCCTCGCGGACTCCCTCAACAAGAGGATAAAGATAGTGAACGGGATATGTGAAAGTCTGGGGATAACGAATGTTACGGCTGTACACGGACGGGCGGAGGAGCTGGCGAAAAAGGGCGACATGAGGGAGAGCTTCGATCTGTGTGTTTCCCGCGCCGTTGCGTCGATGAACGTGCTGGCGGAATACTGCCTGCCTTTCGTAAGACCGGGAGGACACTTCATAGCGTATAAGGGCCCGGAGTGCGATGAAGAGCTGGCGGACGCGGCAGCGGCCATCGATATCCTCGGAGGAGAGATAACGGAAGATGTACGGCCGGCCTATGGCGATGTCCCTTTCGACCACAGGCTAATAGTTATAGAGAAAAAAAAGAGTACGCCGCCTAAATACCCGAGAAAGCCGGGAACGCCGTCAAAAGAACCGTTGAAGTGATGCCGGATAAGTGATGTTTCACGTGAAACATCACTTTTTCTTTGAAATAAACGTGAAAAATGTAGTAAAACCTTTTCATATAGTATATAATGTTTAAAGCATAAAAACGGAATTAGAGACTTTTAAGTCAAGGAGGAAAAAAGTGGGGAAGGCTATAGCTATATTCAATCAAAAGGGCGGCGTCGGTAAGACGACGACAAATATAAACCTTGCAGCATGCCTTGCTATAAAGGGTAAGAAGATCCTCATTCTGGATATCGATCCTCAGGGAAATACGACCAGCGGTGTGGGGATCTCAAAAAAGAATCTTGAAGATACCACCCATGAGATACTGATAGAAGACGATTATGATCCGGAAAAAGCTATAATGCCTACGGGGATAGAGAATCTGGATATAATACCGGCAAGCGTTCAGCTGGCGGGAGCGGAAGTCGAGCTGATAGAGCTGGCGGGAAGGGAAAAGCGTCTCAAGAGGGCGATAGACATACTCAAACCGAAGTACGACTATATATTCATCGACTGCCCTCCGTCGCTGGGACTTCTGACCATAAATTCGCTGACGGCGGTGGATTCGGTGCTGATACCGATACAGTGCGAGTTCTATGCCCTTGAAGGCGTAAGTCAGCTCATGAGCACCATCGAGATAGTAAAGAGAAATATGAATCCGGATCTTGAGATCGAAGGAGTCATACTCAGCATGTTCGACGGCAGGACGAACCTTTCCGTTCAGGTGGTTGAGGAGGTCAAGAAGTACTTCAAGGAAAAGGTGTACACTACGGTCATACCGAGAAACGTAAGGCTTGCGGAAGCGCCGAGCTACGGTATGCCCGTGATACAGTACGATCCGAAATCGACGGGAGCTACAGCGTATATGGATTTTGCTGATGAGTTTCTCAGTGCCGAGGAGGAAAGATAGATGGCGACAGCGAAAAAAACCAGAGGTCTGGGGAAAGGTCTCGATGCACTTTTCGGAGACGTCGAGGTGACCGGCCATTCGACGGCATCACAGGATGCGGGAAACGGGATATCCTACATAGACATAAACGATATAAAGCCGAACGCCGGACAGCCGAGAAAGAATTTCGACGAAGAAAAGCTGAAGGAGCTGGCGGCGTCCATAGAGGAACACGGTCTCATACAGCCGGTCGTGCTGAGAAAGGCAAAGAGGGGATATGAGATAGTAGCGGGAGAAAGGCGCTGGCGCGCGGCAAGGATCGTGGGTCTGAAAGAACTGCCGTGTATAGTCAAGGAGCTGAGCGACGAGGAGAACATGCTGCTGGCAATAATAGAAAACATGCAGCGTGAAGATCTCAATCCCATAGAAGAAGCCGAAGGAATAAGCCAGATGATAGAGACCTACGGCCTTACTCAGGAGGAGGTCTCGAAAAGCTTAGGCAAGAGCAGACCGTACATCACCAACAGCCTCAGGCTGCTGAAGCTCAACAGCGATGTCAGGGATTACGTCTCCGGTAAACTCCTCTCGTCGGGACACGCCAGAGCCATTGCCGCCATATCTGATGAAGACAAGCAGAAGGAGCTGGCGGACATGGCCGTGAAGGAAGGTCTTTCCGTAAGACAGATAGAAAAGCTGGCGCAGGAGAAGAAGACGGGAAAAGCCAGGAGATCTGCCGCGACGGCAGCGAAGGACCCGGATGTGAAGAGGGTGGAAGAAGACCTCAAGGAGATATTCGGAACAAGGGTCAACCTCAACAGGAGAGGAAAAAAGGGAAAGATAGAGATAGAATTTTACAGCAGAGAAGAGCTGGACAGATTGCTGGAGCTCCTGAAAACACTGGCATAGAAGAAAATGTTTCATGTGAAACGTTCCACATGCGTGAGGAAGAGCGACAGCCGTATGATGACGGAGTTATGGAACAGAAAGAAATTGATAACGAACTGAGGACGGTAACGAAACAGGCACGGGAACTGAACATTCCCGTGCCTGATAATATATGGGGCCATGTGAGGATAAACCCGCGACCCGGGAAACGGTTCGGATGCTGCCGCAGGGAAAACGGGAAATTCATAATAGAGATAAGCGGATTTATCACAGATTGTGATGCGGAAAAGATCAGGAACGTGCTGGCACACGAGATACTGCACACCTGTCCGGGATGCAGCAACCATGGTAAAATATGGAAAGAATACGCCGCCGCCATGAACGCTGCCTACGGATATCATATAAAACGCACGTCCTCATTCGACGAAATGGGACTGGACGACCCGGCGGAACTTGCAGAGTCTGCGGATGGAGTGCACGGCAGCGGCAACGCGGCCACAGCGCACCGCAGATCTTCATCCGTAAAATACATCATTAAGTGCAGAAAGTGCGGCAGGGAATATCCCCGCAAAAGGCGCTCGAAGGTCGTGAAGGAGATCGGGAGTTACAGGTGCTCATGCGGAGGCCGCCTTACTGTGTATAAGGAAACGATTGCAAATCCGCGATAACATGGTATAATATTACCATTAAAAGGGCGCAGAAGCGCC
>CASEFF010000254.1 GCA_949287115.1 uncultured Bacillota bacterium
GATCTGCCGGCGAAATTCGATCTCAGAGAGACGGGTACGCTCACCTCCGTGAAGAATCAGGGGTCACTGGGTAGCTGCTGGACGTTCGCTGCAATTGCGTGCGTTGAGAACAGCGTGGCCAGAAACGGCGGATTTGCCGAAAAGATCCCTGAAAATATGATGCTCAGCAGCTGTGAGAGGGTATTACTGCCTGAAGACGGGCGGGGCATACCGGTGGAACTCACAGCGACTCTGGATACCGGCGACAAAGATGTTTCCAGCAGCAAGATATGGTGGAGCGTTACGGGCGATACGGACAGCGTTTCGCTTGATACGACCCAAAGCTTCAGCGGTGAAAAGACTCAGGTGCTGACAGCTCTCAAACCGGGCACGGTGACGGTGACCGCAACGAGCGATTCGGATCTGAATGTAAAAGCCAGCTGTGAGATAACCATAACGAATGAAGGCGTTGAGAGCATAACTCTCGAACCGGAGAAGATGACGCTGAAAAAGGGTGAAAGCAGGAAGATAAAGGCTGTGATAAGCCCTGAAGAAGCTTCCGGTGCGGCGGTGCTGTGGAGCAGCAGCGATCCGCATATAGCGAACGTGGATAAAGACGGCAATGTGACGGCGATCTCGGGAGGAACGGCTGTCATAACTGCAAAGGCGGGATCGGCCGAAGCGCAGTGCGAGGTCACAGTTAAGGGCAGTGAAGCGGTGAATCCTGGTGCGGGGGCAGGCACGAAATCGGACGGGAATGCAGGAACGTCGGATACACAGAATCCGGCTCTTTACGCGATGATATGTCTGGTATGTGCGGCAGCGGCGACAGGCGTGATGCTTTACAGAAGACGGGTGCACTGATAATTATTAAGGCGCAGATAAGCAGGTTAAACTTATCTGCGCTTTTCAATTTGGAGAAAATCAAAAGGTCATATCATTTGAAAGATAGTTTTTATTCTTCATGCTGTAATGGCGGCAGCTGCGGCGCAAGGCTGCTCATGCTCCGCAGGCTTACTCCCAGCGTAGAGAGGTTGTGGAACGTCGCGGAAGCAGCGGGAGAAAGTATCCCGGCCACCCCCAGAGCTATCAGTGCTCCGTTAAAGCCGATGACAAAGCGGTAGTTGGAATCGATGCGCTTCATGAGCGCCATGGAGATCCGGCGCAGTTCAACCAGTTCACGGAGATCATCGGCGGCGATGGTTATATCTGCGATCTCACGGGCAATGGCGGCGCCGTCGCTGACGGCGATACCGGCATCGGCTTCGGCCAGCGCAGGGGAGTCGTTTATTCCATCGCCCACCATCAAGACCGTATGTCCTTCCCGCCTGAGCTGCGCCACATAATTCGCCTTGTCTGCCGGGAGCACTTCGGCACGGAAGTCGTCTACGCCTGCCTGAGCGGCAATGGCCGCTGCGGTGCGATGACTGTCTCCGGTGAGCATGACGGTGCGTCTTATACCAAGTGCGCGAAGTGCATCGAGGACAGCCTTTGTCTCCGTACGCAGCGGATCGGAGATACAGATAACGGCGGCAAGATTACCTCCTACGGCCAGATACAGATGTGAGTACTCCGGCGGCAGAGAGTCGAAGCGTTCCTGTTCACCTTCGGGTATGCGGCAATGCTCATCCTCAAATACAAAATGAGAGCTGCCGATCAGGACTTTTTCGCCGTTTACCTTGCTGGAGATCCCGTGCGCCACAAGATATTCGACCCGGGAATGGTATTCGTCATGTTTCAGGCCGCGCTGCCTTGCCTCTTCCACCACGGCATTGGCTATGGAATGCGGGAAATGCTCCTCAAGGCATGCGGCCAGCCGGAGCATTTCACGCTCGTCATTACCGCCAAAGGGGATGATCTGCGCCACCTTCGGGCAGGCGTGTGTCAGAGTTCCCGTCTTATCGAAGACGATGACATCGGCGGATGCCACCGCCTCCAGAAATTTACCGCCCTTTACGGTGATGTTGGCCTTTCCGGCTTCACGCATGGCGGAGAGGACGGCCAGAGGCATGGCCAGTTTCAGTGCGCAGGAAAAGTCCACCATAAGCACGGACAGCGCTCTTGCCGCATTTCGTGTGAGGAGAAAGCTCAGGATGCTTCCCGCAAATGTGTAGGGCACCAGCTTGTCCGCAAGGTTGGCGGCCCGGCTTTCAGCTTCCGACTTCATCTGTTCAGACTGTTCGATCATGTGTACGATCTGATCATAACGGCTCTGACCCGAGGCATGTTTTACCTCAAAAACGCATTCGCCTTCTTCGACTACGGTGCCGGCGTAAACTGCTCCGCCGGGACGTTTGGGAACCGGAATGGATTCACCTGTCAGAGAAGCCTGATTAACGGTGATCTCTCCTTCCAGCACAAGACCGTCCATGGGAATGATACCGCCTGTGCGTACCACCACAGCGTCTCCGGGCTGTATACGGGAAACTGCTGTCAGCTCATCGCCGTGCTCAGTGCGCAGCCAGACACGATCCACATTCAGGGACATACATCTGGCCAGATCCGCTACGGATTTCTTCCTCGTCCAGTCTTCCAGCAGTTCTCCTATCTCCAGCAGGAACATCACCATGCCGGCCGTGCCGAAATCTCTGCGGCAGACGGAGATCGAGATCGACAGGGCGTCCAGCAGTTCGACTTTTATGCGTCGATGGAACAGACAGCGCAGTCCACGCCGCAGGAATGGGATCATGTGCCACAGGATGCGGGCTATCCGCAGCGGTGATGGGAGAAACAGGGTGCAGGCAGCTTTGCACAACACCTTGGAGACCAGTTTCTCCTCAAACTCCCGATTCAATGCCCGGCTGCTGTGGACGGCCGGTACGGTTTCCGGTAATGTCTTTTTCCATGAAAAGCGTCGTATCTCATCCAGTACGGCCTGACGGTCACCGTTATAATACAGTATGATACAGCAGGTGCGTTCATGTACGACAGCCTGCCTGATCTGAGGTCTTGCCTGGAGCCATGCTTCCAGAAGATCCGCCTGCGTCAGTGTCATCTGTTCCTGCTGCAGTTTGAGCCGGATCCGTCCACGACTTTCATGCAATATAGTTGCGTTCATAAATCCCTCCATCACAAAAAAAGAGAGCCGCCGGCGCGGCTCCCATGCATATATCAGTTTTCTTCACTCTTAAGATCGGCAGCGGCAGCTTCTTCGGCTTCTTTTTCCGCACGTTCTTCGTTCAGATCTTTGGCAGAAGCCAGAATGTCTGCAGCGTTTTCCTGTACCGTCGTCACGGACTCCATGATAGAGTCTTTCACGCGCAGACCGGCAGCTGTAGCGTATACATAGGCTTTTTTGGCCTCCCTGCTGGACAGCAGTTTTACGCCGAAAGAACCGGATAACGCGCCACCTGCAAAGAGAGCCAGTTTCGTATAAATGCTCATCGTGATCCTTCCTTTCTTTCTGTTATTTTCTTTTGTAGCCGGTGATCATGACCATGATCATGCAGATCACGGCACCCCATGCCCAAAAACGATGTTGCTTCATCAAAGTCACTCCTTTTACACCAGACTTTTAACGTTACAGGGAATTATAACAGGTGGGTCGCATGTATGTCACTGCCGGAACGGACGCGAAGCTACGGTTTCCGACATTTTTCTGTATTGTCCGGGCGTCATCCCGTAATATCCCTTAAACGCCGTATTGAACTGGCTTATGCTTTCGTAGCCCACGGCCTGGGCGATCTCCTGAATGGGTATCCGGGAGGTGCAGATCAATTCCCGGGCGCGTTTTACGCGGGCTTCGATTACCCAGGTGTGTATGGGCAGCCCGTAGGCACGGCGAAAGTTCTCCTTTAAAAATGTCGGAGAGACGAGGAATTTTCTGCAAAGGAACCGGATCGTGAGTTTATCCGATAAATGCTCCTGCATATAATCCCGTATTTCCAGCATTTTATGGGATATGCCGCCGGGTCCGGGCTCCGATGCGTCTGTGCCGGGAATTTCGGAGCAAAGCAGATACAGCAGCTCTATGGATTTGAAAACGCAGTAGCGCTCCCGTGCATCATCCGGCAGGCGTTCCATGGTCTTAAAGAATGCCTGCGTCCATGGCGTACCTGACAAAAGCAAATGTCCACCCGTCGATGCCATTTTCTGCCTGACGCCTTTTGTATCCAATTTGATTCCCAAAGCCGAGCATATCGCATGAAGGCTCTTTGTCGCAGAGGCAGCATCTACACTTATAAAGATACCGCTCAGATCCCCGCTGCACAGGCAGGCGCGTAGCCCGGAACAGTCAGAGAGGAGTAAGATCCCGGGCGCCTCCACAGCGTATGGATCGCACCGGAACGGTTCGATGACCAGGCGCCCTTTCAGGCAGAAAAGCGCTTCGAAATGAAGCGGTTCACCGCATACGGGAATCGGCGAAAGCGTATTGCGCTCTGTCGAATGCAGGGTAAAGCTGCAGGTGCGGACGCCGGGTATGTTGTCGTTCCAGTGTATCGAATGAGAATTTTGCTCCAACAAGTATTCTTTCAGCATATAAAACGACCTGAAAATCCCCTCTTAAACAAGTGCTGCGCCGAGGCTGCGGCACGCGGACAGAGCATCGTCATCCGGGAATTCATTGCAGATAACGCTGTCGCAAACCAGGTTGGCGCCGTCATCGGCGCAGCGTGACTCCCAGTTACGCATCCATTCGCCGTCGCCCCATCCATAAGAGCCGAACAGGGCAATGCGTTTTCCGCTCAATTTATTTTCGCAGGCGGCGAACATAGGCTCGAATTCGATTTCTTCAAGAACTTCATCTCCCATAGAAGGGCAGCCGAATGCTATGCCGTCATAGCTTCCGATCTGATCTGCGGAAAATTCGGATGAAGTAAGCAAAGACACTTCGGCACCTTTACCTTTGGCGCCTTCTGCGACTGCAGAGGCCATAGCCTCGGTATTACCGGTACCGCTCCAATATACAACTGCGATTTTACTCATAAATAAAATAACCTTCCTTTCTGTTTTCCTGCTTTGCATTGCCGGTTTTATAAAACATCAACCGGCTACAGTGAGCTGTTCGATTGATTTTCCCTGC
>CASEFF010000255.1 GCA_949287115.1 uncultured Bacillota bacterium
CCCAGCGGATCGTTCTCATCCGACAGCCTCAGCTCCGCATGGCCTCCGCCGAACAGCTCCCCGAACTTCTTCTCGAAGTTCACGACTATCCTGTCGAAGCTCTCACGGAACCTGGCCTTTATGGTCCTGTCCATATCGGCTATGAGCCTGCTCAGGTTCTCCGCCGCTTCCCTTATGTCTTCACGCTGGTTCACGAGGAAATCGTACCTTTCCTTTACCGTCTCATACTCCTCGATGGCTCCGACATTGACCTCGCCAAGCTCCGCCAGCCTGCTCTTTATCTGCCTGTTCTCGCGTACGGCGGCGGACATCACGAACGTCTCGCTCCTGAAGTCCATGGCCTGTATGTATGAAAGCTCAAAGTCCTCCCACAGCCTGTTCTTGTACGTGTCCAGCTGCGTCTCGTTCTTCGCCTGCCTTATCTCCAGCCGGTATTTCCCGTCCCGCAGCTCCGACAGCTTGCCGCTGACCTCGTCGCGCTCTGCTTCCAGCTCCGATACGGCAGCCGCCGCGGCGTCCTTTTCCGCGGAAAGCCCCGCTATACGCTCTTCCAGCTTTCTCTTTTCCTCTTCCTTTTCGCGTATGGCGTCCGACGCGCCGTCACCGGAAGATTCTATCCTGTCGCGTTCTCCGCCGAGATCGCGAAGCTCCTTCTCCTTTCCGGCTATGTCGGCGCCGATCTGCGATATGGATTCCTTTACCCTGTCCGCCATATCTCCTATGTGGGACAGCTCACCTTCCAGGCTCTTCACGTTTATCCGTATGGCCGTTATCTCCTCGCCTGCGGTCTCCAGCTCCGCCTTTTTCTCATCGAACAGCTTCCTGTATTCCGCCGCACGGCTCTCCGCTTCCTTTATCGCTATGTGATCCGCTTCTGTCCTGCTGCTTATGTCGCGGATCATCTTTTCCGAGTTTTCCTTTTCGCTTTCTATGTGCTCCAGTTCGCGCTCCAGCTTGTCGCTGCCGGTTCTCATGTCGGCCAGCATGGTCTCCGTCATGTGCATCTCGTTTTCCGCAGCCATAAGATCGGCGCTCATGGCGGAATACTCGCTTTCCAGCTCTTCCATGCGGTTTTTCAGCCTGCCGGCCCGCTCCGTAAGCTGCACCAGTTCTTTTTCCTTTTCCTCTATACCCCTTTCAGTCCCGGATATCCTGTCCTTCAGTTCCTCCGTCTCGGCCTTCCTGTCGAGTATATTGGCCGTCCTGTTCCTGTACTTTCCTCCCGTTATGGCTCCCGAGGCGTTTATCACCTCTCCGTCCAGCGTGACGAATCTCAGGTTCGTCACGATCTTCGACATCCTGAGGGCGCTGTCCATATCTTCCACGATGACCACCCTGCCCAGCAGATAGTCGATGATGCTGTCATATCTGGCATCGTTCTCAACGCAGTCCGGTCCGAAACCTATGAAGCCGCTCTGACCTTCCAGCTTCCTGTCCCTTACCGCCTTTCCCCTAACGGAGCTTACAGGCAGGAACGTCATCCTTCCGGCCCTGTTTTCCTTCAGAGATCTTATGGCCGCTTTGGCGCTGCCGTCATCATCGCATACGATGTTCTGCAGCGATGCTCCGAGAGCCGTTTCCATAGCCGTCTCATAGCCCCTGGGCACCTTTATCAGGTCTGCGACCACCCCTTCTATACCGCCGAGTCCCGACTTCATGACGTGTCTCACCGCGTGGTTATAGCCTTCGTAGTTGCTCTCCATCTCCTCTATGGTCTTGAGCCTTGCGGAAAGCTGGCCCGCCAGCACCCTCAGCTCCCCCGTTTCCTTCCTGAGAGCTTCTTCACGGCTGCTGTCGGCGCGCAGGCTGTCCTCAGCCTCCGACAGTCTCTCTTCCAGCGCCTCCGCTTCGGCCTTCAGATGATCGCGCCTGCTCCTTATCCTGCCCAGTCTGTCAAGGGTCTCCCTGTTGCTGTCTTCTCCCGTGGCCTTCTCGCCCATGAGCAGTTCCCTTCGCTTTTCCAGCGTTTCCTGAAGCCGCTGCAGGCTGCTTATCTCCGCCTTGCCGGAGTTTATGGCTCCCGAAAGCTCATATATGTCGCTCCTGCAGTCGTCCATCTGCTTCTCCAGCGACTCCAGCTCACCGGATGCCTCCTCATAAGCGGCTGTCCTGCCGGCCAGCTCACCGGACGCTTCCGACAGCCTGCTCTCTATCCCGGCTCTTTCCGCTTCGTAGCCTTCCGAGAGTTCCTTTTCCCTTTCCGCCCTGCTCTTCAGAGACTCTATTTCGCTTCTCAGTCGTTCTTCGTTCTCGCCTATGGCCGTCAGCCGTTCCCTGTCCAGCTGATGTCTGTTGACCGCTTCATTGAGCTGTCCGATCACGGTCATCATGTCCTCTCTCGCCTTCGAAGACAGCTCTTCCAGCTCGCCCGTTCTCGCCCTTTTCTCCGATATGTCCCGTTCCAGTCCGCCAAGCCTGTCTTCCCGCTCCTTTATCGATGCCGAAAGCTCTGCCAGATCGTCTGCCACGTGACCGTTCTTTTCCTCTATGGATTCTATGTTCTTCAGCGTTATGTTTATCTCCAGCTCCCTGTGACGGTCGCGCAGCCCGATATATTCTCTTGCCTTTGCGCTTTCGTCTTTGAGCCGGCCTATTCGCCCTTCCAGCTCGCCGATTATATCGTTGACCCTCTCCATGTTGGCGTCGGTCGACTCCAGCTTTCTCTCCGACTCCGCCTTTTTCGTCCTGTACATGACTATGCCGGCGGCTTCCTCGAATATCTCTCTCCTGCTGTCGGTCCTGTTGCTGAGTATGTCCGATATCTTGCCCTGACCTATGATGGAGTAGCCGTCGACACCTATGCCCGTATCCATGATCAGATCGCGTATGTCTCTGAGCCTGCACTGGTTGCCGTTTATCCTGTATTCGCTCTCTCCGGATCTGAACATCCTTCTCGTGAGAGCCACTTCCTTGTAATCTATCGGCAGGCTGCCGTCTTCGTTGTCTATGACGAGGGTCACTTCCGCCATCCCTCTCGACTTCCTGCTGTCGGTGCCGGAGAATATCACTTCCTCCATCTTGCCGCCCCTCAGCATCCTGGGGCTCTGCTCACCCAGCACCCACCTTATGGCGTCGCTGATATTGCTCTTGCCGCTGCCGTTGGGGCCCACTATACACGTCAGCCCTCTGTCGAATTCTATTGTCACAGGTTCGGCAAAGGATTTGAATCCATGCATCTCTATCCGTTTGAAGTACATATATCATATCTCCTTTTCCAGCATCGCCTTTGCCGCCTGCTGCTCTGCCTGTTTCTTGCTCTTTCCCGTTCCTCTGGCCATGGCCCTGCCGTTGACTTCCAGTTGTACCTGGAACGTCTTGTCGTGGTCCGGTCCGCTCTCTTTGAGCAGCACGTACCTTATCCTGACGTTCCCCCTGTCCTGCAGCTTTTCCTGCAGCGTCGTCTTGTAATCGACGATGATGAACTTGCCGTGTCTGGCATCCTCTATGGATCCGGAAAACAGTCCCAGCACCATGGCTCTGGCGGCGTCGAACCCGCCGTCAAGGTACACCGCGCCTATTATTGCCTCCATGGTGTCGGCAAGTATGGACTCTCTCTCCCTGCCGCCGCTGCGGTCTTCACCCTTTCCCAGCAGTATGTATTCCCCGAGGCCCAGCTTTCTGGCTTCGTTTGCCAGCGACCTCTCGCAGACAAGGGAGGCTCTCGTTCTGGAAAGGAAGCCCTCCTCCTCATGCGGGAATATCCTGTAGAGTTCCTCTCCTATTATGGCGTCAAAGAACGCGTCTCCGAGAAACTCCAGCCTCTCGTTGCTCTGTCCCGCCCTGGCGTGTTCCCTGACGTATGAGCTGTGGGTCACCGCGTTGCGCAGCAGTCCCGTATCCGCAAAGCGGTATCCCAGCTTTTCCTCAAGCTGCCTGATATCCTCCATATACGGTCCTACTCCTCTTCGTCCTTCTCTATTATCTCTTCGAGATCCAGCATGGACTGCCTTATTATCTCCACAACG
>CASEFF010000256.1 GCA_949287115.1 uncultured Bacillota bacterium
AGTAACTCCTGACGAGATCGCCAAGGAAGAGCAGTACCTGGAGAACAATATAGAATTCACTCAGGCGGCATACGGACTCAACGATGTCGATACGAGAGAATTTGCAGCCAGTGAAGATCTTACGGCGGAGGACATAAGCAACAACGACGAGACCATATCCAACATCAGGATAAACGACTATGAGCCGACGAAGACATTCTACAACCAGACGCAGGCCATAAGACAGTACTATTCATTTAACGATGTGGATGTCGACAGATATAACATAAACGGGGAGTATACCCAGACGTTCCTTTCGGCACGTGAAATAGATGAGAGCAGCATCAAGGACACCTGGCTCAACAAGCATCTCAAATACACTCACGGCTACGGCATAACGCTGTCGCGGGTAGACAAGATAACGGCCAGCGGTCAGCCTGACGTGATGATAGGTGACATACCTCCTGTGTCGGACGTGGAGGAGATCCAGATAAGCAGACCTGAGATATACTTCGGTGAGCTGACAAACAATTACGTGCTGGTGAACACGTCGGAGGATGAGTTCGACTATCCTGACGACGACGGCAACAAGTATGCCCAGTACGAGGGTACGGCAGGCATAAACATGAATCCGCTCAACAGGTTCATGTTCGCCGTAAGGGAAAAGAGCCTCAAGACGCTGGTATCGGGCAACATATCCAGCGATTCGAAGATAATAATAAACAGGAACATAGAGGAGAGAGTCCGCGAGATAATGCCTTATCTCGAGTATGACGCAGACCCTTATATGTTCACGGTGGACGGCAAGCTCTACTGGATGATAGATGCCTACACCTATACCAACAGATATCCGTATTCGGAGCCGTACAGCGCCCAGTCGGATGCCAACTACATAAGGAACTCGGTGAAGGTTGTCATAGACGCATATAACGGAACGACCGACTACTACATAGTCGATGATACGGATCCGATGGCACAGAACTTCAAGAAGATATATCCTGATCTGTTCAAGGATATAGACGAGATGCCTGAGGAGATAAAGGCGCACATCAGATATCCGAGCACGATGCTTGATATCCAGGCACAGGTATACCAGAGATATCACATGAACGATGTCAACATGTTCTATCAGAACGAGGACCTGTGGGAGATATCCGATGAGATATACGGTACGAAAGAGCAGCGCATGACGCCTAATTACTACATCATGAAGCTGCCGGGTGAGGAAAGCGCGGAATTCGTGAACTCCATACCGTTCACGCCTAAGGACAAGAGAAACCTGATGAGTCTGTTCGTGGCCAGAAATGACGGCGAGCACTACGGAGAACTGGTGCTTTACCAGATGCCTAAGAGCAAGACCGTATACGGACCTATGCAGGTTGAGGCTCAGATAGACCAGAGCCCTGAGATATCCAAGGAGTTCTCGCTCTGGAACTCATCGGGATCCCAGTACAGCAGGGGCAATATGTTCATAGTCCCTGTGGAGGATTCGCTGCTTTACATAGAGCCGGTATATCTTGAAGCCACCAACTCCAGCATACCTGAAGTCAAGAGGGTAATAGTCGTATACGGCGACAGGATAGCCTACGAGCCGACGCTGGCGGAAGCCCTCAACTCACTGTTCGGTGAGGGAAGCGTTCAGGAGTCGGATGAAAGCGGAGACGCAGGCGGCGGAGATGAGTCGGCCGGCGGAAGCGAAGATGACGGTCAGATGAGTCAGTCGGAGATCGTGACCAACGCTCAGGAGGCTTTCGATAACGCTCAGAGCGCAGCTCAGGACGGAGACTGGGCCGCTTACGGCGAATACCTCGACGAGCTCGAAGAGTATCTCAATATGTTGAATTAATAGAGACTATACTTCAGAACATTCCCTGCGTGATGTCAGGTTGTGCGGGAATGTTCTGTCGTGTTTTCCGTGATAAAATACATGTGATGTAAGAAGACAGTAACAGACAGTAAGGAGACATTTATGCTATCGTATGATCTTGACAAAATGCTATACGTTATACCGGCCGACAGACACGACCCCGACGAAGTCAGGGAGGTGCTGAGGGCTCATCCGGAGGTCAGGTTCGTGTCACTTGTGGGCATAGACATAGGAGGACATGATACGGACGAGAAGATACCCGTCGAGGAGTTTATCGACGATATGGAAAAATTCCTGAAAAACGGCGTGCAGACCGACGGATCCAGCGTAGTGCTCCCCAAGATCGCGAAGCTCAACAACGCCAAGGTGGATATAATACCCGATTCGACGGTCAACTGGTTCGTCGATCACAATTTCAACTACGTCGACCACGAGACGGGGCTGCCGGTGGGAACGCTGAGGATACCTTCGTCGCTCATACATAACGATTCGTCGAGGGTGGGCTCCAGAGTCATACTGAGAGATGCCATACAGAATTTCACCGATGATCTGATGGAGCTTTTGAGAGCCAATCCGTACGTGTTCGAATATATGGACATAGACAGCGCAGACGAGATAGAAAGGATAGAAGTGACGGCGGCGACGGAGCTGGAGTTCTGGGTAAAGACTCCCGACGACGATGCCGACCGCGAGCAGCTTTCCACGGCGCAGATGCTGAAGGAGCAGTACTGGAAGAGGACGACAGGTCCTGTCAGGACGGCTCTCGAGGAGACCATGGTGGTGCTGCAGAAATACGGTTTCAACATGGAGATGGGTCACAAGGAAGTCGGAGGCGTAAAGGCCAAGTTCGGCAATTCCGGCAATTACGACCACGTCATGGAACAGCTGGAGATAGACTGGAAGTTCTCGTCGGCGGTCCAGGCGGCCGATAACGAGAATCAGATAAAATACGTCGTGCGTGATATTTTCAGGCTGTACGGTCTGGAAGTCACGTTCATGGCAAAGCCGGTGGAAGGCGTTGCCGGAAACGGAGAGCATACACACATGGGCGTGGCGGCGAAGCTGAAGGACGGCAGACGCGTCAACATCTTCTCGCCGGTAGATATGGAGAAGGATTTCCTGAACCCTGTGGGCTTCGGGGCGTTGATGGGACTGCTGAAAAACTACGACGTAATAAATCCTTTCGTCAGCTCCACAAACGACTCCCTCAACAGGCTCAAGCCGGGATACGAGGCGCCTGTCTGCACGGTGACGTCTCTGGGACATACCGCAGCGTTGCCGTCAAGAAACAGGACGGTGCTGGTCGGACTCGTAAGGGACATGGGCAACAAGCTGGCCACGAGGTTTGAGCTGAGATCGCCGAACCCGAAGAGCAATACGTACCTCGTGCTGGCGGCGTCATACATGGCGATGCTGGACGGTATAAAGGAAGCTCTCGAGAACGGCAAGACGCCTGATGAGCTGGAAAAGTCCATTTCCAAGGGCTACGGCGAAGAGGACTTCTATCTCGACAGGGACAGGGTCTACAGGAGCGAGAAGGACGTGTTCGACGAGTACACCGCAGAAGAGCGTGACAGGCTGTTCGGCAGGGCGCCGCGGACGGTGTGGGAGAACATGAGAGCCTTCGATGAATACGCCGACAAGCTGGCCATATTCAA
>CASEFF010000257.1 GCA_949287115.1 uncultured Bacillota bacterium
AAATTATGTAAAGTAATATCGAGCGTTAAACGGGAAAAATGAAAACCGTATCGTGTACATGTCCGCAGAATGTGTATTTCAGACGAAAGGAGGGGTTAAGAAGAAATATGACACGACCGGGGAAAATTCTTTCGCGAAAAGATGAATTGGTATACATAAAACGATTATAGTAAATTATAAATCACATTAAAATTACCGGATATCCGGAAAGCAATATCTGTTATCTGTAAAAAGGAGGGCTAAAAGTGAGAAAACGGAGATTATTGGTATTCGTACTTTCGCTGTGCATGATCTTCAACGGCGTGTTCGTGCTGGAGAGCGGCGCAACGGAAGTCGATAAGAGCAGCGCGGCGGAGAGCGTGGATGCGGCAGAGACGTCGCAGCCGCTTGAGGATGAAAGCGTCGTCAGGGAAGATTCGGTGACGGCGGTGGATGAAGACGGAAACATCACCGAGGTGGGCGATACCGACGGTACGGTGGAAGATGCGGAGAGCGATCAGCCCGCTTTAAAGGCGAAGTCACGCATGGCTGCACCGGCGGCCAAGAGCAGCACCGTATACGTGGTGAACTTCAACACAAAATCAAATGCGACCACATCCTATACGGAGTACGGTACGGGTGAGGCCGGATATACCAACGGCGATTACGGCGCCGATGCGGCATATCTTGGCACCAGCGGCAACAAGATAAAGTTCATGATGTCGGGCGTGGTAGGGCTCGTCAACAAATCGGAAGTGCAGCTGATATCCCTCAGCAAGGCGAAAGTCGTCAGCGGATACTACGTCAGCGGAGGAAGGCTGATCCACGGCATAGTGTGCGATATGACCACGCCGGGATACAGGACGACTCTCGACAACGGAAAGGCGCCGTCATATCTCAAGTCGGGCGTTACATACTACAGCTATGACGGTCACTACTTCTATAAGGATTATGCTACGATGCTCTCGGACTACAAGAGCAATACGAGATCTCATTCGGTGAATCCGAATGACCCGTACTATAACTACTATCAGTATCTGCCTATGAGGAGCACCACAGCCTACAGCAGCAGCGAGATGAAGTCCATGATAAACAGCAAGGTGAGCAGCAGCTCCAAGATGTACAATTCAGGCAGCTCATTCGTTACAAATCAGAACACATACGGCGTCAACGCGCTGTTGATGGCCGGTATAGCTGCCAATGAGAGCGCATGGGGCACCAGCACCATAGCAAAGGAAAAGAACAACCTGTTCGGCCTCAACGCGGTGGATGAGTCACCTTATGCCAGCGCCGATAAGTTCAAGAGCGTAAGCTACTGTATACAGGACTTTGCCAACGGCTGGCTGTCGCAGGGATATCTGTATCCGAAAGACTGGAGATACTACGGCGCATTCCTCGGCAACAAGGGCGGCGGACTCAATGTCAAATACGCCTCCGACCCTTACTGGGGCGAAAAGGCTGCCAACATGGCATATTCACTGGATAAGGCAAAGGGCAGCAAGGATTACGACAGATACACCATAGGCGTAGTCGGCACGGTCGGCTCGGGAGATTCATACGTCAACGTAAGAAACAAAGCGACAACGTCGTCAAGCTCGAAGGTGCTCTACAATACGGGAAGCACGTCGAATTATCCTGTGGCGCTCCTCAGCAGCGAGAAGACGGGATCGTTCTACAAGATACAGAGCGACGGCGTGTTGAACAGCTCAAGGACGGCGCTGAGCAGCAGCTCCGGAAAATATGATTTCGACAAGATGTACGCATACATATATGCGGATTACGTCCTGCCTGTAAACGACGGGACATCCACTCCGGGAGAGGATCCGGAGCCGGCGACACTTTCTTCCATAGCCGTAACAAAGGCGCCGACGAAGACGACCTATACGGAAGGTGAGAAGTTCAATGCTTCGGGAATGAAGGTAACGGCTACGTGGAGCGACGGATCGAAGACGGATGTCACCGGCAGCGTGACGTATTCCAAGACGGCGCTGAAGACGAGCGATAAGAGCGTGAAGATAAGCTACACCAGCGGCGGTGTGACAAAGACGACTTCACAGAGCATCACCGTAAAGGCAAAGGCCACGGTGGAATCGGTGGAGATAAATCCTTCGGAAGTGAAGATGGAAAGAGGCTCGTCCCAGACCTTCGGAGTGGCGGTAAAGGGAAATAACGATCCTCCGCTTACGGTGTCATGGTCCGTATCGGGAAGCACCAGCGAGGATACATGTATAGATGAAAACGGTAAACTTACCGTTGCCGGGGACGAGAAGTCGGATACGCTGACGGTGACGGCTGTTTCCACATACGATGAGAACAAGATGGCCATGGCTACAGTATCGGTGGTCGATAAGCCTTCTGTCGATGTGGATACGGAAGAGCCCGTTACGGTGGAGCGTAATGATAAAGAGACAGGAATCACCGTCTCGGCCGAGTTCGGCGAGGGCATCAATGCGGAAGATGTCGAGCTGACTGTAGAGACGATAGATGAAGCAGCGGACGCATATCAGGATCTGATAAAGCCTGTCGCAGACAAGACGATCCTCGGTGTATACGATGTGACGCTCAGCAAGACGGCGGAGAGCATAACCCTTACATTCGATGTGGGCAGTGAGTACGAAGGAAAGGATGTTACGGTCATCCACTACGCCGATCATTCTGCTGACGCAGCCGCGGGAGAAGGCGATGCTGCGGAAAGCGGTGAGGGATTCATGGAGACGTACCCTTCGACGGTAGAGG
>CASEFF010000258.1 GCA_949287115.1 uncultured Bacillota bacterium
CGGACAACTTCAATGCGATAATGGGAGCCATAATCAAAGCCAAGCCTGCATCTGCAAAAGGTCAGTATCTCAAGAGCGTTGTGGTATCGTCCACGATGGGGCCGGGGGTAAAGATCAACGCCATGAAGCTGGGCTAAAACCCGAAACAGAAATACGAATATAATAGACCGTAGACAGCGGGAGGAAAGACTTCATAGTCAGATCCTTAATATGTCCCGCCGAGGTACAATGTAAATATATGTGCCTTGCTGTCTGCGTACAGCAGGGCTTTTTTATAACGTACCTTAATCTATTCTAAAAGAAAGGAGAATGCTCGATAATGAAAGAAGCTTACAAACAGAAGCAGGTAATAATCGACGAGATAAAAGACAAGTTCGAAAGAGCCGAGTCCGTTGTCGTTATCGATTACATCGGTATCACGGTAGCGCAGGCGGACGAGATGAGAAAGAAGCTTCGTGAAGCCGATGTAGATTACACGGTTTACAAGAACACGCTGGTAAACAGAGCTGTTGAAGGCACTGAGTACGAAGCTATAAAAGACATACTTGCAGGTCCGAGTGGATTCGCTTTCAGTTACGACGATGCTACGGCACCGGCCAGAGTCCTGAACGGCGCCATCAAGGAATTTGATAAGATGGAGTTCAAGGGCGGTATCGTTGAAGGCGAATACTACGATAAGGAAGGTCTGGAAAAGCTGGCATCCATACCGTCGAGAGACACGCTCATCTCGAAATTTATGGGAAGCATCCAGTCGCCTGTTGCAAACTTTGCGAGAGTCGTGGCTCAGATCGCAGAGCAGAAGGAAGCATAAACAGATATATCAATTAAAATTTATGTAAAGGAGAAAAAACATGAACAAGGATCAAATCATAGAAGCGATAAAAGAAATGTCCGTTCTGGAACTGAACGAGCTGGTTAAGGCATGTGAGGAAGAGTTTGGAGTATCCGCTGCAGCCGGAGTTGTTGTGGCTGCTGCTGACGGCGGCGCTGCAGGCGGCGGTGATGAGCAGTCCGAATTCACCGTAGTACTGAAGGAAGTTGGAGCCGAGAAGATCAAGGTTATAAAGGCCGTAAGAGAGATCACAGGTCTCGGACTCAAGGAAGCAAAAGAGCTGGTTGACGGAGCTCCTTCAAACGTTAAGGAAGGCTGCGAAAAGGCTGAAGCTGAAGGTTTCAAGGCTCAGCTGGAAGAAGTCGGCGCTGTTGTGGAACTCAAATAAGGCAAACGGCGACGGCCTGAATAAGGCAGAAATGACAGACGACTGTCGTATCGGAGAACATCCGGTGCGGCGGTCGTTTTCTTTTTTGATGTCCTGTCGGGCTTTGTTTTCGTGATTCACGCCCATGCAGTACTCGATTGTTTTGAAATTCGTACAAACTTGCTATAAAATCCCGAAAAATCTAAAAATATTGAAAAATCTATAAATATATGTATAATAATTGTGTAGCAATATTAATATTTCTTAAAATCCATGAAGGGAGGGAGGAATATGAGTAACAATTTGAACACCGGAGAAAACCGGACCGGTGAACACGGCCTGAAGAAACATAACATAAAGGTTTCCACGGTCGTATTCATGATCTTCTGTCTGTGCGCGGCAGGCTGCTACGGGATAGAAGAGATGATGCCTGAGTCCGGACCGGGACTGACCGTCATCATGTTGATAGTACTGCCGTTCATATGGAGTACTCCGCTGGGCCTGGTTGCATCGGAACTGGGATCGGCCAGACCGCAGGAGGGCGGTTATTACAAATGGGTGCAGGAGGCTCTCGGTGAATACTGGGGCTTTCAGGCGGGATGGTGGAGGACGATCTCCATTTACATCGACAATACCCTGTACGTCATACTTGCGGGAGGCTATCTTGCCAACTGGTTCGATCTGAGCTGGGGCATGGAATTCGGATTCAAGGTATTGATGATACTCGTATTCACCTACATCAACATAAGAGGAGTAAAGGATGTAGGTATAGTAAGTACGATACTTGCGATACTGGTAATCGTGGCATTCGCCATGGTAGCCGTATGCGGCTTCCTCAACTGGGAGCAGAATCCTGTAGTGCCTGTAACGGCAGACGGTACGATAACCGGATTCTCGGGTATCGGATTTGCCGACTGGGTATACTACATCGGTATGGGTATAGCCCTCGGCATGTGGATGTATGCCGGATATGAATCCATGTCGACCATAGCGGGAGAAGTCGAAAACCCTCAGGTAATACCTAAGGCAACGATGATAACGGTGCCGCTGATAATGGCCGTATACATCTTCCCTACGGTGGCGGGTCTTGCGACGCTGACCGATGAAAAGGTAGCGGACATACTGAACATCTCGGTAGCGGAGGTGCAGGATGCCGGAGGCGCATGGGCCTTCTGGGGCACCGAAACGGGAACCGTCGGATATGCCGATGTCGTAACGTCCAACTGGGGACCGGCATTCGGACTGTTCTTCGTAATAGTCGCCGTACTGGCTCAGTGCTCCATCTACAACACGTACATCGCATCGGGTTCAAGAGGATTCTTCGCGCTGGCCGATGACAATCTGGCTCCGCCGATCCTCGTGAAGTGCGACAAGAAGCACGGAGTTCCTTATATCTCGGTACTGTCCGTAGGTATCGTCAACCTGATACTCTGCAATTTCGCGTTCACGGCAGTAGTTGTAGTCGATGTATTCCTGCTGGTATCGGCCTACGTTATGATATTCATATCGGCCATGATACTGAGGAAGAAGATACCGGACGAGGAGAGGAAGTTCAAGATCCCGGGCGGATACGGGTTCCTCTGCGTCGTATGTATAGTTCCGTGCATAGTGGCGTTCATAGCCTTCTTCATAAACGGAACGGATTACTTCATCGGCGGTATGCTCGGTATAGTTTCAGGACCGATACTCTACTTCATATGGAAGAGGATGTACGGCGGACTTGCCGTAAAGGATCCTGTGAACCATCCGCTCAATCCGAAGACGAAGCTGGCCATGGGAGATACGAGAAGGGTATCCTTCAACTTCATAATCCTGGCCATATTCGGATTCATCGGATATCCTTGGCTGGGATGGTTTGAAGGAGACTGGGGCCCTGAATATTACGCCGAGGAGACCGGCAATCCGGGATTCCTTGCGGATTTCGACCTCATGCTGGATATAATCCTCTATGGATCGATAATATTCGCCGTTATCGGCATCGTGTTCTACTTCATATCCGTGAAGGTAGAGCCGAAAAAGGGCGAGAAGACGGCATAGACGGCAGCGTGGATATATGCAGGGCATATATCAAAACGAAACATCTGATAAAGATGACCGGACGACCGGCGGGACATGTTCCCGCCGGTTTTAAAATGCCGTGAAAAGCGCCGTGTTAAAAGGCAGTAATACCCTCGATAAAAATGGACGAAAAAGCTCAGAAAAACATCAAAATACCTTGACGGTTTGACATGTATGTGATAACATAATAAACTGCCCTGTAAATATAGTTTGTGATATATATAAGGAGTGATGAGTATGCCAAAGCCGATAAAATTAGGTAGAAAAGAACGAATGACCTTTTCGAAGATCAACGAAGTGGCAGAGATGCCAAATCTGATCCAGATACAGACAGACTCGTACGACTGGTTTGTAAGGGAAGGCTTTCGCGAGGTATTTGAGGATATTTCGCCCATCAGGGATTACGCGGATAACCTCGCCCTCGAATTCATAGATTACTCACTGACAGACCCTCCTAAATACGAGCAGGAAGAGTGTAAGGAGAGGGATGTCACCTATGCAGCTCCGTTAAAAGTAAAGGTAAGACTTGTAAATAAAGAGACAGGCGAAGTAAAGGAACAGGAAGTGTTCATGGGGGATTTCCCGCTCATGACGGAAAAGGGAACCTTCATATACAACGGCGCGGAGAGAGTCGTTGTAACACAGCTTGTGCGTTCGCCGGGACCTTATTACGATAAGGAGATAGATAAGTCGGGAAAGAACCTGTTCTTTACGACTGTTATACCAAACAGGGGAGCATGGCTCGAATACGAGACCGATTCCAACGAGATAATATCGGTGCGTGTAGACAGGACGAGGAAGCAGCCGGTCACGACGCTTCTGAGGGCGCTGGGTCTTGGCAGCAATCAGGAGATCCTGGATATGTTCGGTGATGATCCGAGACTTATAAAGACGCTGGAAAAGGATACCACCACCAATTACGAGGAAGGTCTCAAGGAGATATACAAGAAACTGAGACCGGGCGAGCCTCCTACGGTGGAGAGCGCCCAGTCGCTGTTCAACTCCATGTTCTTCGACCCCAAGCGATACGATCTGGCGAAGGTGGGAAGATACAAATACAATAAGAAGCTGGGACTGTTCAACCGTCTCGCGGGCAATGCCGTGGCGGAAGATGTAATAGATCCGAACACCGGAGAGATTCTGGCGGAGAAGGATCAGGTCGTAGACAAGGCGCTGGCCAGACAGATAGAAAATGCCGGCGTCGAATTTGTGATGGTAAAGAGCCCTGTGGAGGAAGACAAGGTCACGAAGGTCATAGGCAACCGTTTCGTGGACATAGCCGCCTACATAGATTTCGATATATCGGACATAAAGATACCTAAGCAGGTATACTACCCTGTGCTGATGGAGATACTCAGCGAGAACGAGGGTCAGGAAGAGGTCAAGGAAGCCCTGAGATTCAGGAAGAACGAGCTTTCACCTAAGCACATACTGGTTGCGGATGTCATCGCTTCCGTAAGTTATCTGCTGAACCTCAATTACGGCATAGGAAATATAGACGATATAGACCACCTGGGCAACAGAAGGCTCAGGACGGTCGGCGAGCTGCTGCAG
>CASEFF010000259.1 GCA_949287115.1 uncultured Bacillota bacterium
CTCATAAGGTTCGGGAGTGATTTCTGCAGGATAAGGACATCTTCGTTTTTCGGCGATGACGAACACGTGACGGAGATCATCATAAACCGTGACGGAAAAAAGGGAATAAAACTTGACGGTGTAAAACTTGACAGGACTTCGGAGCTTCTCGACAAGATATTCATAATAATATTTTCACCCGAAGATATGAAGATAGTGAAGGACGAGCCCGAAAAGAGGAGACGTTTCATAGACAGGGAGCTCTGTCAGGTAAGGCCGGGATATTTCAAAGATCTCAACGGATACAAACGCGTGCTGCGTCAGAGGAACACGTATCTGAAGGAAAGGGTAGTGGATCCTTCCATACTTGATATATGGGACAGGGAGCTTGCAAGGTACGGAGCCGGCGTCATATGGAGAAGAAGATCCTTCATAGAGAGGATAAACGATATAAGCGGCGACATACACGGTATGATATCGGGAGGCAGGGAATCTCTGGAAGTAAGGTACGAAGCCAGCGTCGACTGCGAAGGCGATAAGAGGGAAATAGAAGAGTTTTTTTACGACATACTTAAAAAACACGAAAGTGAAGATATAGAAAACAGGAATACCGGAAAGGGACCCCACAGGGACGACCTGATGATATCCGCAAACGATATAGACCTCAGGAAGTTCGGATCGCAGGGACAGCAGCGGACTGCTGCTCTTTCCCTTAAACTGTCGGAGATAAAGCTCATAGAGGACGAGACGGGAGAAAAACCCATACTCCTCCTTGACGACGTGCTGTCGGAGCTCGATAACGACAGGCAGACGTATCTGATAAATTCCCTGGGAGGCAATCAGCTTTTCATAACGACTGCCGATATATCGGGAAAGGTGGCAAGATCCCTGCCGGAGGGAAAGATATTCAAGATAAACGACGGAGAGATAGAAATAGAGATATAAAACAGAAAAGCGGGAGTTTATTCACACAGGCGTTATTTTACAGGCACTACCCCCTGTAAAATAACGCTTTTTAACATCGAAAAACGCTCTTTGCAGAGATTTTTTTGATACACATATAGATTTCAGTCAAAATGGCCTTACAGTTTGTAAAAAACGGATTTATGTGGTATAATTAACCGTTAAGAAAATTTTTCGGAAAAAGGAGAATCGATGATGGCAAAGGATGAGAGATTGCAGCAGTACGGAGCTGAGCAGATACAGGTCCTGGAAGGTCTTGAAGCCGTAAGGAAGAGACCGGGAATGTACATAGGAAGCACAGGTCCGAGAGGGCTCCATCATCTCGTTTATGAGATAGTAGACAACAGTATAGACGAGGCACTCGCCGGCTTTTGCGACGAGATACACGTCACCATACACAAGGACAATTCCATCACGGGGGAAGACAACGGAAGAGGTATGCCGGTAGACAAGCACCCGAAGATGGGCATACCTGCCGTTGAAGTTATACATACGGTGCTCCACGCCGGAGGAAAGTTCGGCGGCGGCGGATATAAGGTATCCGGAGGACTCCACGGAGTCGGCGCATCGGTCGTGAACGCTCTTTCGACGAAGATGGAAGTCGAGATAAAGAGAAACGGCAAGACGTACAGGCAGACTTATGAAAAGGGAAAGACCACATCTCCGCTGACGGAGATCGGCAATTCTAAAAAGACGGGGTCGAAGACGACGTTCTGGCCGGATCCCGATATATTCGACGAGACGGAATACGATTATGAGACCCTCGAGAGAAGGCTGAGAGAGATGGCCTTCCTCAACAAGGGAATAAAGATAACGTTAAAGGACGAGAGAGAAGGAAAGAAGAAAGAGGAAGTCTTCCATTATGAAGGCGGACTGAAGGAATTCGTAAAGCATCTCAACATCAACAAGGAGGCTCTTCATCAGGACGTCGTATATTTCGAAGTGATGGATAAGGACAAGGAAGTTGAGGTGGCGATGCAGTACACCGACAGGTACAGCGAGATGCTCCTTTCCTATGCAAACAACATAAACACCACGGAAGGCGGTTTTCACATGGTCGGATTCAAGACCGCCCTTACGAGGATAATAAACGACTACGCCAGAAAGAACAAACTGCTCAAGGAAAACGATGACGCCCTTTCCGGCGAAGACGTGAGGGAAGGTCTTACGGCCATAGTTTCCGTAAAACTCACGGAGCCGCAGTTCGAAGGACAGACGAAGACGAAGCTGGGTAACAGCGAGATGCGCGGATTCGTGGAAACGGCCACGGCCGAGAACGTCACGGCGTTTCTCGAGGAAAATCCGACTCAGGCAAAGATAATAATAGACAAATGCCTGCGTGCCGCAAGGGCGAGGGAAGCTGCGAGAAAAGCCAGGGAGCTCACCAGGAGAAAGAGCGTTCTCGACGGCATTTCGATGCCGGGCAAGCTGGCCGACTGCTCCGAAAAGGATCCGGCTCGTTCGGAGATATTCCTCGTCGAGGGTGATTCCGCCGGCGGCAGCGCCAAGCAGGGAAGGGACAGACTGAGACAGGCGGTCCTTCCTCTCAGGGGAAAGATCCTCAACGTGGAGAAGGCACGTCTCGATAAGGTCCTCAATTCCGACGAGATAAAGAACATGATAACGGCCTTCGGATGCAATATAGGTCCCGATTTCGACGAGTCGAAGCTGAGGTATCACAAGATAATAATCATGACCGATGCCGACGTGGACGGCGCCCATATAAGGACGCTCCTGCTCACGTTCTTCTACAGATACATGACGCCGCTCATCGAAAAGGGATATGTATACGCGGCGCAGCCTCCTCTCTTTCAGGTGAAGAAAGGCAAGGAAGTATACTACACGTATTCCGAGAGGGAGCAGGAAAAGCTCATGAAGGAGCTGGCGGACAAACCGGGCAAGGCCGACATACAGAGGTATAAGGGTCTGGGAGAAATGGACTTCCATCAGCTCTGGGAGACTACGATGGACTACAACAACAGGACGCTCATCCAGATAACGCTGGAGGACGCCACGGCAGCCGACGAGATATTCACGACGCTTATGGGTGACAAGGTGCAGCCGCGAAGAGAGTTCATAGAGCAGAACGCGTCCCTTGCCACGATAGATTTCTAGGATTTCCATAAAAAGAAAAGAGAGGATTTTTGATATATGGCGAATTTGATAGAAGATCAGAAAATGATCCAGCACGAGATACACGACGAGATGAAAAACTCATACATAGACTATGCCATGAGCGTCATCGTCAGTCGTGCCCTGCCGGACGTACGCGACGGACTCAAGCCTGTCCACAGAAGGATACTTTACGGCATGAGCAGTCTCGGCATAACGCCCGACAAGCCTTTTAAGAAATCGGCCCGTATAGTCGGAGAAGTAATGGGTAAATATCACCCTCACGGGGACAGCTCCATATACGACGCCATGGTAAGACTGGCTCAGGACTTCTCCACCAGATATATGCTGGTGGACGGCCACGGTAACTTCGGTTCCGTCGACGGCGACGGAGCTGCGGCCATGCGTTATACGGAAGCGCGAATGTCTCCGTTCTCCCTTGAGATGATAAGGGACATAGACAAGGACACCGTCGATTTCATGCCTAACTTCGATGAAGAGGAAAAGGAGCCGGTGGTACTTCCTTCAAGGTTCCCGAACCTTCTGGTCAACGGCAGCAACGGTATTGCCGTCGGAATGGCCACATCAATACCGCCGCACAATCTCCGTGAGGTCATCGACGCCACGGTGAAGATGATAGACGATGAAGACTGTACGGTGGATGATCTGATAGACATCGTAAAGGGTCCGGATTTTCCGACGGGTGCTCAGATCCTCGGAAAGAAGGGAGCCCGCGAAGCATACAAGACGGGACAGGGAAAGGTTACTGTAAGAGCTGTCGCCGAGATAGAGGAAACGGACCGCGGACGATCGCAGATAATAATCAGCGAGATACCGTTCCAGGTCAACAAGGCAAGGCTCCTGGAAAAGATAGGAGAACTTGTAAAGGACAAGAGGATAGACGGCATATCGGCCATAAGGGATGAGTCCAACAGGAACGGTATGCGCATAGTGATAGAGCTGAAAAAGGATGCGAATCCGAGGATAACCCTCAACAGGCTCTACAAGCACACCCAGCTGCAGGACAACTACAGCATGATAATGATCGCTCTGGTGGACGGTCAGCCGAGACTCCTCAATCTCTACGAGATACTTGAGGAGTATCTCAAGCACCAGAAGAACGTCGTTACGAGGAGGACGAAGTTCGATCTCGACAAAGCCGAGGCAAGGGCTCACATACTGGAAGGTCTGAGGATAGCCCTCGACAATATAGACGAGATAATAAAGATAATAAGATCCAGCTACAACGACGCGAAGGAAAAGCTGATGGATCGCTTCGGTCTTTCCGAGATCCAGGCACAGGCCATACTGGACATGAGGCTTGCCAGACTGCAGGGACTGGAACGCGAGAAGATAGAAAACGAATACGAAGAGCTCCAGAAGAAGATAGCATACTACAAGAGCCTGCTGGCTGACGAAAAACTGCTGATGGGCGTTGTGAAGGATGAGCTCCTCGAGATAAAGGAAAGGTACGGCGACGACAGGAGAACGAAGATAGTAAGGGATTCGGGCGACATGGAGGAAGAAGACCTCATCGAAGAGAAGCAGGTAGCCATAACGCTCACGCATCTCGGATATCTCAAGAGGATACCCGCCGACACGTACAAGACGCAGAAGCGCGGAGGAAAGGGCATCACGGGACTTACGACGAGGGAAAACGACTTCGTCAGCGACCTGATAATGACATCCACCCACGACAATCTGATGTTCTTTACGAATACGGGAAAAGTTCACAGGATAAAGGCATACGAGATACCCGAGGCGACGAGGACGGCGAGGGGAACGCCTGCCATCAACTTCCTCAACCTGATGCAGCGCGAGAGGATAACGGCCGTGATACCGTTCAGGGATTTCCGCGAC
>CASEFF010000260.1 GCA_949287115.1 uncultured Bacillota bacterium
ATCAGAAGGGAGTTCAGGACGGTATCGACAAACATGCAGAAGCTAAACAATGTCCTGTATATAGAATTGTTCCCCGACAAGCTCATGGAGCTCACTTATCCGGAGAAAACAGGGAGCGACATATCACTTTCAAATGTGATACCTATCACTTTAAAAAGTGACAGGGTATCACATATTTCCGGTATTGATATGACTGAAGACCGCCATACAAATACAGAGAACACAACAGAGAATATTATTACAAAAGACTATCCACTTCCTGCTGAGGCGGCTGCCGTTTTCAAAGATCAGATCCATTATGAAGCTCTCATATCCGATCTGCCCTTTAAGAAAACTGCGGTAGATGAGCTCGTAAACATCGCGGCAGAAGTGCTTACGAGCAACAAAAAAACGATCCGAGTAAACAAAGAAGAGCGGCCTTCATTTCAAGTAAAGGAGCGGTTCCGCAAGCTCAACATCGAACATATAAAATATGTTCTCGATGAACTCAGCCGCTGCAAATCCGATGTAGCACATATGCGAGCCTTCCTGATAACGCTGATGTACAACGCTCCTGCGACGATAGACAGCTACTACACAGCCAAAGTAAATCACGACATGATGCATGCAGAAAAGCGCTGAACTCTGCATGCATATTTGTTAGCAAGCACTGCATTTTGACTCCTACTGCGAGTCAAAACACATATTTAGGGGAGCATTGCTCCCCTAAGACCCCTAGAGAAGGCATAGAAAAATTAGTCGCAGCGATGTATAATAAAGACAAATTAGAATTAGGCAACTTACAAAATGTAAGACTTACTGACATGATGATGTGGGATATGTAAGTGTAGCTTGCTTTATAATAAGACCGATTGCTGTTATCCTTTCACTATGGAGGTGCGACAATGAATCTTGGAGAACAGATAAGAAACAGAAGAAAAGAATTGAATATTACTCAAGAAGAACTTGCAAATAAGCTTAATGTAACTAGATCAGCTGTTTCGAACTGGGAAACCGAAAAAAACTTCCCAGACCTTCAAACAATTGTTTATATCTCCGATGAACTTAATGTATCACTTGATGTGTTGTTGAAAGGAGACAGAAAATTGGTAGAGAAAATTTCAAGGGATTCTAACGAGAATCCAAAGTTAAAGAAAAAGCTGAAAAAGTTGATTGTTATTATTATCCTGCTATGTATCATTTGCATAATGGGAGTAGGGACTTTCTTTTATTTGAATAACGAATCATATATTCCATATAGTGAAACTGGAATTAAGGTTACAAATGATGGAGATATGTATGTTGCAAGTCCATATTATTGTTACTATGCTACCTATACTGGAACAAATAATGAAATTGCATTTATCTACCTTACAAAGAGTAACGGCAGGGATAAAGCGACTGATGAAAGAGTGGTTAGTTTCGATAATGACTTGAATGAAGAAAACATAGAAATTGTGTACTATTTGCCAGAGAAATATGTTGAACAGTATAATTTGCTCGATGATAAACACCACAATTTCATCCCTACAGAAACTGAACTTAAAGAAATAGAAAGTTCAAATAACCCTATTTGGAAGAACAAGTAAACAAATTAGAATTTAAAACATTAATTTCCTTGCATACGCATAAAACTTATGTGCTTTAAAGTATCGCCCTCATAAATCCACGTTATACCATCGCATTGTACAGGCAGGCCTATTGGACGGCTCTTTACATCAAAAATCAATATCCGCCCCTGATCAAGCAATTAAAAATCAACATTGATTTTTAACTTGTCGATCAATCCCATACATGTACGCTCAAACTGGTTAAAAGCTCTACTTCCGACTACTCTGTGAGGTCTTTTATCTGTGATGCCAAATACAAGCTTGCCTCCTCCATTGTTCGCTAGGGCGCAGCAGCACTTTGCTGCATCTTCAAAACTAAACCGGTTCCTAGATTCATTGAACTGGATGCATTCTCCCTCTTTGGCGTCCAGAAGCTCCTGAACACTTTCTAAATATGGCATGACTTCTTTCCTTTGCCGTATTACGTTTAGGTCTTTGCCAGAACGTTGTAAGAAGATCTACAATTTACTACGCCGGTTCACTGTTATAATATATCTCATCCGGACACAAATCCTGCCCGTGCGGCCACTCCACAGTAAATCCGTTCGCAAATACCGATTTAAAATAATTCACATCGGACAGTTCTCCGTACCAACTTCCTGTGATATACGGTGATACATCAAATATCTTCTTTTCTCCGGAATCAAATTCGATAGCTATCTTATAATCCTCCATAGCCTCAACGCTTTTCGCAATAGGTCTCAACATATTAACACCTCCTACTTCAACGGATCAATTTTAAAATATCCATCACCCTGGCTTAACAACTCCCAGTTTGCTTTTAATTCATCTTCATGTAATGCGATCCAGGCTTCCAATAGTTTAAGTTGTTTCTTAGGAAAATCCCCCTCAAGTTTTTCTCCTTCCAATGACATAACCACCTCATTACTTCCATATATGGCATGTAAATGCGGCACATGATGCCTTCCACCCTTTTCATTTTGCATTCTTACGATTATTCCATAAAACATTGATAATGTAGGCATATCTTTTTCCTTCCCCAGTCAACCAACAGTCAACTAATTTTTCGTTGAAATTTCAATATCTGCAGGCATTAAGCCTGGTTTTGGGAACAACCCAGTCAACCAAATTGCTATATTCTGCACTACCTAAAACCTTTGCTTATATAATAATTATATTGCCTGCCGATATTTTATACAAGCTATTTACAGTATTGTACCAGTTGATTATGAATCTATTTATAGATTATCTCTCTGTACACGATCTCATCAACTCTGCTACTGATACTGTTCATCGCCTGCGCCCACGCCATCATATCCTTTGCCTTGAGCTCTTCCGTGATGTTTTCAGCGCGCTTCATATCGTCTATTAGCTTTGCTTTCATGTCAGCCGCCTGTTTGCCGGTTTCCGCAAGGTATCTGTTCAGGCTGCCCGCTGTGAGCATGTTGTAATAGATCACCTTTTTATGCTGCTTCAGATACTTGCCATGTCTAATACCCCATATGTTTACTTCTCTGATTCTTTCTTCTGAAGCTCTCAGATCAGGATAGAGCTGATCGCCACATTTCTTATAACTTATCATTGCTGTTTCCTCCTTCATATCTATAAATTCTTCCCACAAAGCGCTTTGTTTTTGAATAATAACAGTTTTAATATTTAAATATGGACACAGTATAAGATAACTTCGGCGCCTGGTTCGATGTCGTAGATAACAAGCAAATCAATTACCCCCGATGCACAAATTGCAACAGATGTGAAACGCCAGAAATTAAAAAAGAGATTGCAAGACCTGAAAAAGCTACACGGACTAAAAACAGCCTGAAAACGCCGTTGAAATCGGCTCAGAAAATGAATTAAAAATGCTGTTGTATGGGATCGAGCAAAGATTTTATACCACTCCGGTTGGTGACGAAAAGCGTCTTGCAAATTCGGTTATTACGTTAAATCAAGGAGGGCAAGCATAATTGATAAGATAAAAACGCAAACATCAAACAAGGTTGACAAAAATTTAGGATATATAATCGCATTTCAAAAACAAAAAGACGCAGAGACAATTCCCAACGCCTTATTTTTAATACCGTCAATATATCAATATAACATCTACATCGGTCTTCGAGCCTAGAATTCAGCCGATTTCGGCGTCCTCGGGAACGGCAGTACGTCTCTGATGTTGCTCATGCCCGTTATATACATGATGATACGCTCAAATCCGAGACCGTATCCCGAATGTTTCACTCCGCCGTACTTTCGCAGATCCATGTACCAGCTGTAATCCTCTTCCGTCATGCCCGTCTCTTCTATCCTGGCTTTCAGAACATCGTAGCGCTCTTCCCTCTGGCTGCCTCCGATTATCTCGCCCACGCCCGGCACCAGCAGGTCGCATGCGGCCACGGTCCTGTCGTCATCATTGAGACGCATGTAGAAAGCCTTTATCTCCTTCGGATAATCCGTTACGAACACAGGCTTTTTATACACCTTCTCCGTAATATACCTCTCATGCTCCGTCTGAAGATCTATGCCCCACTCGACGGGATACTGGAAATCCTCTCCTGACTTTTTGAGCAGCTCCACGGCTTCGGTATACGTTATCCTCGCAAAATCCGAGTTCACTATGTTGTCCAGCCTGTCTAAGAGCCCCTTGTCGATGAACCTGCTGAAGAATTCCATCTCTTCCGGAGCGTTTTCCATAACGTAGTTAATGATGTACTTTATCATGTCCTCCGCCACATCCATGTTGTCGGAAAGCTCGGCAAAGGCCATCTCCGGCTCTATCATCCAGAACTCCGAAGCATGTCTTGCGGTGTTTGAATTCTCGGCCCTGAACGTAGGCCCGAACGTATATACGTTCCTGAAAGCAAGGGCAAACGTCTCCGCTTCAAGCTGGCCGCTTACGGTAAGGCCCGTTTCCTTTCCGAAAAAGTCCTCGCTGTAATCCACCGCACCATCCTTCGTCTTCGGCAGATCGTTCATGTCCAGAGTCGTCACCCTGAACATCTCTCCTGCGCCCTCGCAGTCGCTGGCCGTTATGATCGGAGTATGGACGTATACGAAGTTCCTGTCCTGAAAGAATCTGTGGATGGCGTAAGCCACGAGGGATCTTACACGGAACACCGCGGAGAACGTATTGCTCCTCGGTCTCAGGTGCGCTATCTCCCTGAGGAATTCCATGCTGTGTCTCTTCTTCTGGAGCGGATAGTCGGGATCCGATCCCGCCTCTATCACGACTTCCTTCGCCTTTATCTCGAAAGGCTGCTTTGCCTCCGGTGTGAGCACGAATGTACCCGTCACCTTCAGAGCCGCAGCGATAGGCACCTTAGAAATCTCCTCGAAATTATCGAGGAATTCCGCTTCATATACCACCTGTACCGACTTGAAGAAGCTGCCGTCATTGAGCTCTATGAATCCGAATTTGTTGGAACCCCTGTTGGTCCTTACCCATCCTCTGACGGTTATCTCGCTGTCCGAATAAGTATCGCTTTCTCTGTATAGGCTCTTTATCTCAACGTCTTTCATCTGATCTTCTCCTGTAATTCAACAAAACCTCTCTGATGCGCTAGCAGATCCTCGTTCCTTCCGGAATGATGTCGTCCACGAATATGACCTGACATCCGCACGCGTTGTTTGTACCTGCCAACAGCATGCCTTCGCTCGTCACTCCCGTGAACCTGGCCGGAGCAAGATTTGCCACGACTATTATCTTCCTGCCCTCAAGTTCCTCCGGGCTGTAGTCGTTCTTTATGCTGGAAACGATGACCCTTTCCTTTATGCCGTCGAACAGCGTCAGCTTGTAGTTGCTGTGGGATTTTCTTATCTCCTGACACTTGAGTACCTTGCAGACCCTGAGATCCATTTCGAAGAACCTGTCTATGGATATCTCCGGCTCGACGATCGGCTTCACCTCATCTGGTTCACCGTACTCTCTCTTCTTTTCTTCCTTCCCGGGTTCCTTTTCCGCTTCGAGGGCGGCCTTTTCGAGTGCTTCCTCCTCTTCCGTCTTAGGGAAGCTGAAATCCAGCAGGTGCATGAACCTTTCCCTGTCTATGGCATAGAGGAACAGATAGAGCCTCGGTCCCTTTTCCTTGCTTATGAGCAGCCTGTACACGTTCTTGAAGAACTGGCCCTGGATCTTCTTTATGTTCTCGACGTCGGTGCCGTATACCTCCTTAGGTATATCGTACAGCTTGGCGTTGAGGGCTTCGAGATCGTACTCGCCCTTCTTTATATAATCGTAGAGTATTGTTATCTCCCGCTTTTCCTCTTCGGAGAACGTATTGTAAAGTTCCCAGTCTCTCCAGCCTCTCAGCTTGTTGGCGCTCTCCGGCGCACACTGATACAGCCAGTATTTTGCCTTTTCCAGCCTCGTGTCGAAATCCTCGTACTTGTACGGAGTGCCTATCTTCTCGAAGACCGTTTCCATCATCGGCACGTTGAAATCCACGATGGAACCAAGCTGGACCAGCAGACTCATCGGTACCGTCTTTATCTTCCTTCCGTCTATGAGACTGTACTCCATGACGGAAGTGTTGTGTTCGTTCGTCTTTCCGTCCACGTACTCGTTGTACATCTTGTCGAACTCGAAGTACTGACGGAGTATTCCGTCGTCAAAACAGAAGTCGAAGGCTTTCTTAGGATCGGTCTTGGAATAGAGCCACAGTATTATCTCCGGCTCGTATATCTTCAGCAGCGTCTCGGGAGTCAGGTTGAGACCGGAAGATCCGGACATCTTGCCCGTGGATCCCTTTATACCTATGAACTCGTAGCCCTGGAACATAGGCGGCTCATAACCGAATATCTTCCTCGATATCACACTGCTCGTCTCGTAGCTTCCGCCCGGGCTCGCATGATCCTTGCCGCCCGGCTCAAAATCCACGCCTTCATATCTCCATCTCATTGGCCAGTCTATCTTCCACGCCAGCTTGCAGTTGAAGTCACTGGTGAAGTCAAAGCTCCCCTTATGTCCGCATTCACATTCGTACTCGGCTTTCGTGCAGTCGTCGGAAAGGGATACTATCTTCGTGGTGTCCCTGCCGCATTCGGGACAGAATATGCTCACAGGATAATATGCCTCTCTCTCGCCTTCTTCGGCGTCCTGAGTCCTGAAGCTGTCCAGTATGTCGAATATCTCCTTTCTCTTTTTCAGAGCTTCGATGATATCGTCCCTGTATTTTCCGGAGGTGTACATATCCGTCTGGTACCTGTAGTCCATCTCGATACCGAACTTCTTTATCGAATCCATGAATTCCGCTTCAAAGTACTTTGCGTAATTCGCGTGCTCCGTATCGAACGGATTTGGAACGGAAGTGTACGGAAGACCTATGTACTTTTCGAATTCGTTATCCGGATCCACCGCCTTTACGTTTGCCGGCACCTTCCTGAATCTGTCGTATTCATCCCACGAAAAAAGAAGGCGTGCCTTTCTGCCCTTCTTCACCAGAGCCTTCGCTACGAACAGGCTCGTCGCTATATCTCTGAAATTACCGATATGGATCGAACCTGACGGGCTTATACCCGCCGCGCAGACATACTCTTCCTTGTCCGGATTCCTCTTGATCAACCTATCTGCTATCTTTTCCGCCCAATGCAATCAAAACACCTCTTTCTGATATTACATGCCGTCTGTTTCGTACGTTTGTTCCTATTCCTTTATTATATCCACGATCTCGTAATTGATGATCCCGTCGGGAACCTCGACCGCTACCTTTTCGCCCTTCTTATGACCGATGAGCGCATGTCCGACTGAAGATTCATTGGAGATCTTACCCTCGAAAGGATCTGCCTCTGTAGCTCCCACTATGGAAAACTCTTCTTCCGCACCGCTGTCGAGATCCTTTACAACGACCTTGAGGCCCACGTTGACTACATCGCCCTTCACGTCCTCATCCTGTACGATCTTCGCTTTTCTGATCATTGTCTCCAGCTTATGGATACGCTCTTCCAGCTCGGCCTGCTCGTTTTTCGCCGAGTCGTACTCCGCGTTCTCGGAAATATCTCCGTAGGATATGGCTTCCTTTATTCTTTCTGCCACTTCGGCCCTCTTTACGGACACCAGTTCCTCATGTTCTGCTACTATCTTATCATATCCCTCTTTAGTTAATAAAATTTCTTCATTCATGTTATCTGCCATGTTTGATAAATCTCCTTTCGACCCTTTGTCGTATCGAATTATTATACTTTAAAACCGTTCCCTTGTCAACGATTGCGGCCGCCGAAATCATTGACAACACCTCTTTCCGATGGTATTGTAAATGTATCTTTAACAGTTCGTAAAAGGAGGCATCTACAATGAAGATCAGCGGAGCTATTTTCGATATGGACGGCACGCTGCTCGACTCCACAAAGATGTGGCAGGGAGCGGCCGCGAGATACATAACGTCACTCATGAAAACACCCGAGCCCGATCTGGGAGCTAAGACGAAAGCCATGACCCTTCAGGAGCTCTGCGCTTACCTGAAATCCGAATACGCCATCGCGACAACGGAGGAGAAGATCGCCAAGGGCTTCAACGCCAGACTGCGCGA
>CASEFF010000261.1 GCA_949287115.1 uncultured Bacillota bacterium
CAGTATATGCATGTATCCGTATCGCATATGAGCTTCTCGTCTCCGGAATCAGCCGCAGGCGCTGCGCTGTCGCTTTCAGCCTTTGCTTCTCCCTCTCCGAACGAGAGACACTTCTTAGGGCACTTGTCGACGCAGGCTCCGCACTTGACGCACGCTTCCTTGTCAACTTCCCATGTCTTTTCTTTTCTGTCCACCTTCAGAGCGTCAGCAGGACACGCCTTGGCACAGAGTCCGCAGTAGATGCACGTATCCTTATCGCACGTAAGATCTCCGTCGTCTCCTGCCGAAGCGCCATCGGCCTTTGCCGCAGGCTTCTTTATCTCCACGTCTACCGAATCAACGACCTTCTCAGGACCCGGCTCCGTGTATTTAGGATTCATGTTCAGGCAATTCTTCGGACATGCCGCAACGCACTCTCCGCACTGTATGCACTGCATCCTGTGGATTTCCCACTTGCCGCCGTCCCTGTCCACGTTTATAGCATCGGCAGGACACCTCTTGGAACATATACCGCAGAGTATGCACTTATCAGCCTCGATGTCTATGCTGCCTCGTGTCCTCTCCTGCCATTCTCTTTCCACTACCGGATACATGAGAGTCGCAGGTTTTTTGAACGCGCTTTTCAACACTGTCTTCGCTATTTTAAAAGCTCCCATTAACTCTCACCTACCTTTCTGTACAACTGATGCAAGGGTCGATGGTGAGTACCATCATCGGTACGTCAGCCAGGTCACATCCCTGCAATATCTTAACGAGCGCCGGTATATTCATGTTGGTCGGCGTCCTCACACGCATTCTCTTGAGGAACTTGCTTCCCGCGCCTTTTGCATAGTAGAAAGCTTCTCCTCTAGGCTGCTCAAGCCTTACCATGTATTCGTTCTCGACATTTCCCTTTACAGGTACGTCTACAGGACCGTCCGGGATCTTCTCGACCGCCTTGGTGATAAGGTCTATGGACTGGAACACTTCCCTGATCCTTACCTTACATCTGGCGTAGCAGTCTCCCGCTTCTTCAACGACAGGCTCAAAATCGAGTTCGCCGTATACGCCGTGGCCGTTTATCAGTCTCATGTCCTGAGCTACACCGGAACCTCTTGCTACAGGACCCACCGCACAGAGCTCCATGGCGTCTTCCTTGGAAAGGACTCCGACACCGCACATCCTGTTCTTTACCGAATCATCTTCGATGAACACATCGGTGATCTCCTTGACTTCGGCTCTTATGCCTTCCAGCTTGGTAACGATCTCCTTCAGCTCTTCGTTGTCGATGTCCTTCCTGAGTCCGCCTACTTTACAGATGGAGAATATTACTCTTCCGCCTGTCGCCTTTTCAAGGATATCGAGAATTGTCTCCCTTACTCTCCAGCAGTGCATGAACAGGCTCTCGAAGCCGAATGCGTCTGCCAGAAGTCCCAGCCACAGCAGATGGCTGTGGAGCCTGGACAGTTCATGGAGTATCGTCCTGAGATATTCAGCTCTTTCAGGGATCTTGACGTTCATCGCGCCTTCTATGGCTGCCGATGCGCCCCAACCATGTCCGAAACTGCATATACCGCAGATACGCTCTATAACATATACCATCTGGGTATAGTCCCTTTTTTCCACCAGCTTTTCCAGTCCTCTATGGATAAATCCGATAGACGGAATGGCTTCCACTACTGTTTCATCCTCGACTACCAGGTCGATGTGAACAGGTTCCGGGAGTACCGGATGCTGTGGTCCGAAAGGAATTATAGTTTTCTTACCCATATTAATTACCTTCCTTTCCTATTTCTTCGGATTCCATGGAGTAGGTTCGGCAACCTTGAAGAAGTTGCCTTCGTAATCCAGTTCCATATGATTGAATTTTATACCGAACAGGTCATGCATTTCATTTTCATATATGAATGCCGGCCAGTATACCCCGGTTATGCTCTCAACTTCCTTTCCATAAGGAACGATGAGCTTGAGGTTTTTCAGCACATGATCCTTGTCGAACGAGTAGATTATCTCACAATCGTCGCCCACTACGGTCGCACACGCCTGACCGAACCTGTATCCTTCAGCCTTCAGATCCTTTACCTCCGACAGGAGTCGGGAAAGCTCAACAGGTGTGAAATTCTGTTCAAGGTTTACTCTTTCACTCATCAGTTTTCCCCTCCTTCTTCCGTTTTCGTTTCTGCGGTTTCTTCGCTTTCATCCGTTGCGGCATCCTCTGCCAGCTCCTCGCTCTTCGCCAGTTTGTCCCTCTTTTCCTGAAGGACAGCCAGTCCCTTTACAACGCCGTCTATTATGGCTTCAGGTCTGGCAGCGCAGCCCGGAACATATACGTCTACCGGAATTACCGTATCGACGCCGCCCATGATGTTGTAGCACTGCTTGAACACGCCTGCCGTACATGCGCATATTCCGACAGCTACCACTACTTTAGGTTCAGGCATCTGATCGTATATCTGCTTTACGACATCCTTGTTCTGCTCGTTTACGGAGCCGGTCACGAGAAATACGTCCGCATGCTTCGGGTTTCCCGTATTTATGATACCGAATCTTTCCACGTCATACATAGGTGTGAGACATGCCAGAACTTCTATATCACATCCGTTGCAGCTGGATCCGTCATAATGTATGACCCATGGTGATTTCGCAATATATGACATTTCTACACCTCCTTTATCCTATCAAATACAATACGAAAATGTTTATCACACCGCAGACGATGGCAACGATCCACGCCGATTTGAACGCGAACTGCCACTTCATCCTTGCGAAGCTGTTGTCTATGAGAACTTCGAAGAAGTATGTAACTATACATACAACAACGCCGATTATCGTTCCCCATATCGTGCCGTTGGCAAAGAACAGGAACACAAAGCCCAGCAGGAATATGTTCTCATACCAGTGTGATATCTCTATCCAACCGAGAGTCCTTCCGGAAAATTCCGTCGTAAGACCTCTTACCAGTTCCTGATGTGCGTGGTGCGACATACTCAGGTCGAACGGCGACTTCCTGAACTTGATGGTCAGGATGAACACGAATCCGATGAATATACCGATCAGCGGCAGGAACGGCATCGACGCTCCGCCGAGGATATCGCCTACCGTGAAGCTTCCGCAGTACATGTAGAAACCTATGGCCGTCATCAGCACCATCGGCTCATAAGCCATCATCTGCAGCAGCTCACGCTCAGCACCGACCTGAGCATAAGGCGAATTGGACGAAAATGCCGCGATGATGAGAAATGCACTGGCTACCGTCAGTGTGAATATCACCAGCAGAAGATCTCCGCCTCCGAAGAATATGGCTCCGGAAGCCATTACGAATATAACGAAGACCAGAACGTAATAATCCTGCACTCTCGTTACAGTCTGCTTTTCCTTTTCAAACAGCTTTAACACATCGTAGAAAGGCTGGAGTACCGGAGGTCCCACCCTTCTCTGCATCCTTGCCGACAGTTTTCTGTCAAGACCTGCCAGAAGGCCTCCCGCAAGAGGAGCCAAGATCAGGTATGCGATTATGGATATTATATTCTCGATAATCATTATATGACACCTCCCAACAAGCTGACAAGGGTACCGACCATGATACCGATGCCTATAACCAGCATAGCGGTGGTCAGTATACCGCCTATGAGATTCATCTTCTTTTCACCGAAATAAGTTTCCATGTGCCAGTTTCTCAGGGTGAATTCAACGTCCTTACCCATCGATCCGCGATAAGTTCTGTTGTCTCCCTCATTGACACCTGCAAGGTATATAGGTACGATCTTTTTCTTCGACTTGCCGAAGCAGAAAGCCGTGAGCAGTACCAGTACCACCAGCATAACGACCATGATGATCATGTTGCTGGACGAAAGTACCGATGCGGCCATTCCTCCGAACACGCCTTCGAGATAAGGTACCAGCAGGTACATGGATATGAGTGGGAATATGAGACATACCACTATGGTGAGTACCGTCAGCGTTCCCTGTACGAACCACTCTTCCTTGTGGACATTCTGCTGGATGTTCTTTTCATTGGCTACTATCGCCGAAAGCTTACCCATCCACTTTATCCAGTAGAACGCGGTAACCGCACTTCCGAAGCATATTATGCCTACCAGTATGAAGTTGCCCGAATCAACGAACGAAGTCATTGCAGCCCACTTGGATATCAGCATACCGAACGGTGCGAGGAACATTCCCGCTATACCTATGAGCATGAAGCTTGCCAGTCTCGGCATCCTCATGAAGAGTCCGTCCATGTCCTCGATGTCTCTGCTTCCGATGTTGTGCTCAGCAGTACCTACGCAGAGGAACAGCAGCGACTTGGTAACGGCGTGGAATATGATGAGCATTATACCTGCCCATACAGCTTCCGCAGTACCTATGCCTCCGCATGTAACGATCAGACCGAGGTTGGCGATCGTCGAATACGCCAGCACTCTCTTTGCGTTGCTCTGCGATATGGCTGCGAACGAAGCCATCAGGAACGTTATTCCTCCAACCATCATCGTCATGATGCCGGCAAAGTTTCCTATACCGAGAACAGGTGACAGTTTTATTATCATGAATACACCGGCTTTTACCATCGTTGACGAGTGGAGCAGAGCCGATGTCGGCGTAGGTGCCACCATAGCGCCAAGCAGCCAGCTGTTGAACGGCATCTGTGCTGCCTTCGTTATGCCTGCAAACGCGAAGAACGCCGCAGGGATGGCTACGATCTCGCCGTATACCGAACCGTACATAAGCATAGCGTCAAGTTCTATCGTACCGAATACCGTGCCCAGTACCACGATGCCGACAGCGAAGCTCAATCCTCCGAGGAGGTTCATGATCAGCGCTCTGAAAGCGTTGTTCGTAGCTTCCTCTGTCTTCGTGAATCCGATGAGCCAGAACGACGAAAGACTGGTGATCTCCCAGAAGAAGTACATCCATATCATATTGTTGGATGTTACGAGACCTACCATTGCGCCGAGGAATATGAACATCACGAAGAAGAACCAAGGTCTTCTGTCAGGCTCGTCAGCGTGATGATGCTGGAAATCCTTCATATATCCCAACGCGTAAACAGTTATCAAAGAACCGATGATACCGATGATCAGTATCATGATGATCGAAAGTCTGTCAACATACATGTTGCTCCTGACTTCCATGCCGTGCACTTTAGTAAGCTCAAACCAGATCAACAGCGGTGTCTGGATGATGGCAAAGAGAGAAGCCAGATATTTCTTATGTCTTATACCGATTATGATGATATATATCGCAAGCAGAGCTTCGATAGCCATCATAATGTAGTTGACAAATTCAGCGTGGAACTCGAAGGAGGTCCCCCCTGATTTGAAATACTGGACAGCCACGACGATGGATGCCGCAGCGATGACTATCGCAGCCAGCTTGACAACCACGTCTCTGACCTTATCCTCTTTACTTACTAAAAGAATCAAGGCAATAATTATTGGGAATCCAATAAGAAAAAGAATAGTGCCCATACAATCCTCCTAATAACAAAAAACTAACCGAGCTATAAATTCTCATGCCTATTATACATATATATATGACGAATAATCAAGCCAAAACCAATATGCGAAATACTCTGAAAACTCGTCATTTCCTTGATTTTACAGAACTTGCAGGCTGTGTTAATTTTTTCGCAAGTTTATCATGGCAAAAAAACAACCTTGTCCCGCCGTGTATGAAAATGCATATAAGTAAAAGCCGCGCCGGGTCGTCCCGGCGCGGCGCATATCGTCGTAATATCGCTTTAACATCGTAGATAAAATTAGTTTTCCTTTACGTTTTCCACTTTCCTCGACACGAGGACCAGCACGATGCACGCAATGGCGCATACGGCCGTAAGTATATACAATCCCGTTCCGATAACGTTGACTATGGCGTCCACATCGAAGTTGGCAAGTATACCGTCAAAATAGTCTCCCGATTCCCATGCGTCTGCTGTTCCCCAGCCTTCATACCAAGGCATGAACAGGCATGCCACTACGTTCATCACCGTCATGAGCAGGAACAGGAACGACATTCTTCTCGTATCTCCGACGGCCAGTCCGGTCTTCGGATTTACAGGGAACGCGACA
>CASEFF010000262.1 GCA_949287115.1 uncultured Bacillota bacterium
GACGGAGCCATGACTGACCCTAAGGGTGACAGAGGACTTGCTCCTAGCGCTCAGAGAGACCCTGACCTGTTTGTACATATCGTTGAGAGAAGAGAAGACGGTATCGTGGTAAGCGGAGCAAAGGCTCACCAGACAGGTACTATAAATTCACACTGGCACATCATCATGCCTACACAGGCAATGAAGGAAGCTGACAAGGATTACGCTGTATCGTTTGCATGTCCTACAGATGCTGAGGGTATGTACATGATCTACGGAAGACAGTCATGCGACACCAGAAAACTGGAAGAGGGAGCTGACGTTGACCTCGGTAACAGAACTTACGGCGGACAGGAAGCTCTGGTAGTATTCGACAACGTATTCATCCCTAACGAGTATATCTTCCTCGCAGGCGAGTATGACTTTGCCGGAATGATGGTAGAGAGATTCGCAGGATATCACAGACAGTCCTACGGCGGATGTAAAGTAGGCGTTGGCGACGTTCTGATCGGTGCTGCTGCTCTGGCTGCAGAGTACAACGGAGCTCAGAAGGCTTCCCACATCAAGGACAAGCTGATTGAGATGATCCACCTGAACGAGACTCTGTACTGCTGCGGTATCGCATGCTCCTCGGAAGGACATCCTACTCAGGCAGGAAACTACGAGATCGACCTGCTGCTGGCAAATGTCTGCAAGCAGAACGTAACGAGATTCCCTTACGATATCACGAGACTGGCAGAGGATATCGCAGGCGGACTCATGGTTACTATGCCGTCTGAGAAAGACTTCAAGTCCGACGTAAAGGTAGGCAGAAACGGCGAGACTATCGGAGAGATCTGCAACAAGTACTTCGCTGCTGCTCCTTCGTGCACAACTGAAGAGAGAATGAGAATACTCAGATTCATCGAGAACATCTGCCTTGGATCTTCGGCTGTAGGATACAGAACAGAATCCCTCCACGGCGCAGGATCCCCTCAGGCTCAGAGGATCATGATCTCCAGACAGGGAAATCTCGAAGCGAAGAAAGAGCTGGCTAAGGCTATCGCTCACATCAAATAGTGAAACGGTAAGACTGACAGCTTGATATTTGCGAAAATCCTGAGGCCGCTTTGTAGCCCGAAGCGGTCTCTTTTTTCAGATTTACTGAAAACGATAATTACAAGCATAAAGGATATAACAGTTTATGAAATGCGGAGTTAGATTTTGCGGGGGATGCAATCCCCGGTTTGATCGAGGCAAAGCTCTAAGAGAAATTGAAAAAGACGTAAATGATCTGTCGTTTTCCCACGCGGTCGAGGGTGAGAGTTACGACGCTCTGCTCGTTATAAACGGCTGTCCGGCGCGATGTGCCGCTTACGAACATTTCGATGCCGGCGGCAGGATATATACGTTGTGGGAACCGGAACAGATAGAAGAAGTGAAGAAGCAGCTTGCGGGAATGCAGGCGGAAAATGGAGGATCTATAGTTATGGATTGGAAAAAGATTTACGAAGACAGAAAAATGTCTGCTGATGAAGCCGTAAAACTTATCAAGTCCGGTGATACGGTAGTTCTGGCTCACTGTGTCGCCGAGCCGGTTGCGGTAGTGGACGCTATGGTAGCCAACAAGAACCTTTACAAGGATGTTACGGTATCTCACATGGTTACCCTCGGCAAGGGCGAGTACTCAAAGCCTGAGAACAGCGATGTTTTCAGATATGAGGGATGGTTCACAAGCCCTTCGACGAGGAATTCGATAGCTCAGGGCCACGGTGATTTCATACCGGTATTCTTCCACGAAATACCTAGTCTCATCAGAAGAGATATACTTCATGTAGATGTGATGATGGTAACGGTAACTCCTCCTGATGAGCACGGATACTGCAATATCGGAGTATCCTCCGACTACACCGTACAGGGCATCAGGTCGGCGAGAGCTGTCATAGCCGAAGTCAACGATCAGGTTCCTACGGTATTCGGAGATACGTTCGTTCACGTGAGTGAAATAGATGCGTTCGTTGAACATTCACGTCCGCTCTTTGAAAGTGCTCCTGCCAAGATCACGGAAGTTGAAGAAGCAATAGGAAAGAACTGCGCATCCCTCATCGATGACGGCGCTACGCTGCAGCTGGGTATCGGTGCTATTCCTGACGCTGTACTGGCACAGCTGGGAGACAAGAAGCACCTGGGTATCCACTCGGAGATGATCGCAGACGGCGTCGTAGACCTGTATGAAAAGGGTGCTATAGACTGTACGGAAAAGGGCATCGACGAAGGAAAGATGGTCGTTACATTCCTTATGGGAACAAAGAAGCTGTATGACTTCTGCGACAAGAACCCGGTAGTTGAGCTGAGGACGGTAGACTATGTAAACCATCCTGAGGTGGTTTCCCAGCTGAAGAACCTGGTATGCATCAACTCCTGCGTACAGGTGGACTTCATGGGTCAGGTCGTTTCCGACAGCATCGGTATCAAGCAGATATCCGGAGTAGGCGGACAGGTAGACTTCGTAAGAGGTGCCGGCATGTCTCACGACGGTAAGGGAATATCCATCATGGCTATGCCTTCCGTAACTGTAAAGAAGGATGGAAGCAAGATCTCCAAGATCGTTCCGTTCATCGATCACGGCGCTGCGGTAACCACGTCCAGAAACGATGTTGACTATGTCGTTACCGAGTACGGTATCGCAAGACTCAAGGGAGCAAACCTCAAAGACAGAGCAAGACAGCTCATCGACATAGCTCACCCTGAGTTCAGAGACGAGCTGAAGGCTCAGTTCAAGGAAAGATTCAACGCTGAGTATTGATCGGTTTTAGATTCACTTAAACGTGAGTTTGTAAAATATATCTGAAGTTGTAAGAAAAGAGGTAAAATTATGCAAGCATTAAGAGTAGTTCCTGCTATCCATTACTTTGACACGTTCAAGGATTTCAATGACGAGTTCAAGCTGGGAAAGGGAGACATCCTCGTGACTAACCAGTGGATGTACGATCCGTACGTAAAGCCGCTGGGCATAGATATGCCTGTAATATATCAGGAAAAGTACGGCGCCGGCGAACCTACGGACGAGATGATGGACGCCATGAAGGCTGAAATGGATAAGTATGAATTCGACAGGATCATAGCTTTCGGCGGCGGTACTATCGTTGACTGCTGCAAGGTACTTGCCTGCGACATCCCTGACAAGGTTGCGGATCTGTACACCGGCAAGGTTGCTCCTAAGAGAGTGAAGAAGCTGGTAGTAGTTCCTACTACGTGCGGAACAGGTTCGGAAGTGACCAACGTAGCTGTAGCTTCCATCCCTTCCCTGAACCTCAAGAAAGGTATAGCAGACGAAGAGACTTACGCTGACATCGCTGTACTGATCCCTGAGTCGCTGCAGGGTCTGCCTGACAAGGTATTCGCCACTTCTTCGGTAGACGCTCTGATACACGCTGTTGAATCGTATCTGTCGCCAAAGGCTTCTCCGTTCACTGAGATGTATTCGGAAAAGGCTATCGACATGATCATGAACGGCTACAAGAAGATCATAGCCGCAGGCGGCAACACTGCCGAGAACAGAAAGCCTTATCTGAAGGACTTCTGCCTCGCTGCCAACTATGCCGGAATCGCTTTCGGTAACGCAGGATGCGCAGCAGTTCACGCTCTTTCCTATGCTCACGGCGGAGCTTTCCACATCGCTCACGGTGAAGCCAACTTCATCTGCTTCACGGAAGTATTCAAGATGTACATGAGAAAGCAGCCTAAGGGCAAGATCGAGGTTCTCAACAAGATGCTGGCA
>CASEFF010000263.1 GCA_949287115.1 uncultured Bacillota bacterium
GGGATTCATGAAGATAGTGTCCCTGGCACCGGAAGTATTATAGGAGGTGTACGAGATGCGAATTAAGAAAGATGACACTGTAATAGTGCTGACCGGCAAGGACAAGGGAAAGACCGGAAAAGTACTCAAGGCAATGCCTAAAGAAGGCAGAGTCATAGTGGAAGGCGTCAACATCCAGACGAAGCACCAGAAGCAGACTCAGAAGGAAGCTGCCGAGATAAAGCATCAGGAAGGTCCGATAGATGTTTCGAACGTAATGTACTATGACACGAAGTCGAAGGAAGCGACTAGGATCGGATATAAGACAGAGGACGGCAAGAAGGTCAGGATAGCTAAGAAGACCGGCGCCGTTATAGACTAGGAAAGGAGGAGACGGTTTTGGCAAGACTGAGAGAGTCATATAAGAACGACGTGTTCCCGGCATTGATGGAACAGTTCAAATATACAAACGTTATGGAAGTTCCGAAGCTCGAGAAGGTCACGATCAACATGGGACTGGGCGAAGCCAAGGAAAACGCAAAAGTGATGGAGAGCGCCATTGAAGAGATAAGCCTCATCACGGGTCAGAGACCTGTAGTGACGAGAGCCAGAAAATCCATCGCCAACTTCAAAGTCAGACAGGGAATGCCTGTAGGAGCTAAGGTTACCCTCAGAGGCGAGAACATGTACGATTTCATCGACAAACTGTTCAACATCGCTCTTCCGAGAGTAAGAGACTTCAAGGGCGTCAGCAAAAATTCGTTCGACGGCAGAGGAAATTACTCCATGGGTATCAAGGAGCAGCTCATATTCCCGGAGATCAACTACGACAAGGTAGACACCATCAAGGGAATGAACATCGTATTCACCACGTCGGCAAAGACCGACGAAGAAGCGGCCGCGCTGCTTGCAGGGCTCGGACTGCCGTTTGAGAAGTGAGGAGGAAAGGATAAATGGCTAAAACATCTCTCAAGGTGAAACAGCAGAGAAAACCTAAGTTTTCAACACGTGCATATACAAGATGCAGGATATGCGGAAGACCGCATTCGGTGCTGAGAAAGTACGGAATCTGCCGAATCTGTTTCAGAGAGCTTGCTTACAAGGGAGAGATCCCGGGCGTAAGGAAGGCAAGCTGGTAAAACGAGTTAAAACAACTGCTATCCGCAAAGCGGCGAATTGTCCATTGCTCTGTCTCTGACGAGCCAATCGCAAGGACAAGTGCTGCCGAACTGGCGGAGGAAGGAGAATATAGAAGATGACAATGACAGATCCTATTGCAGATATGCTGACGAGGATAAGGAACGCAAATACTGCAGGTCATAAGACGGTAGATATTCCCGCTTCCAAGATGAAAAAGGCTATAGCGGGCATATTGAAGGAAGAAGGATACATCGAGGACTTCAAGGTGACGGAGGACAACAAGCAGGGTGTCATAACCGTTACGATGAAATACGGTCCTAACAAGGAAAGAGTTATAAGCGGTATAAGAAAGATTTCAAAGCCGGGTCTCAAATCCTATGCTAAGGCGAACGAGATCCCGAGGGTACTTGGCGGACTGGGTATTGCTGTCATCTCTACGTCGAAGGGCGTAATCAGTGACAGAGAGGCCAGAAAGCTGGGCGTAGGCGGCGAAGTAATCTGTTATGTATGGTAGGAGGAATAAAAAATGTCAAGAATAGGTAAGAAACCGATCACTCTTCCTGCCGGCGTCGAGGTCAGGGTAGACGATAACAACGTCGTTACCGTAAAGGGACCTAAAGGCGAATTGCAGGAAAAGGTAAGCAGTCTGCTGACTATAGAGAACAAGGACAACGTCGTTACTGTATCCAGAGAAGGAGACGACGCCGAGAAGAGGGCACAGCACGGACTGGCAAGAGCGCTCATCAACAACATGGTGGTAGGCGTGAGCGAAGGCTATGAAAAGAGACTTCAGCTCGTAGGCGTAGGATACAAGGCGGAAAAGAAGGGCAAGAAGCTGGTGATGAATCTGGGATACTCTCATCCGGTAGAGCTTGAGGATCCGGAAGGCATCACAACAGAAGTGCCTGAAGCCACGACAGTTGTCGTTAAGGGTATAGATAAGGCGCAGGTAGGCAACTACGCTGCCAACATCAGAGCCTTGAGAGCACCTGAACCGTACAAGGGCAAGGGTATCAGATACGAAGGCGAATATATCCGCAGAAAAGAAGGTAAGACCGGAGCTGCTTCATCATAAGGAAAGGAGTAAAATAAAATGGCTAGAGAAAGCAGAAATGATAAGCGTGTCGCCAGACACCAGAGAATTAGAAAAAATGTTTATGGAACTCCTGAGAAGCCTAGGCTCTGCGTCTTCAGAAGCAGCAAGAATATTTCCGCTCAGGTTATCGACGACGTAAACGGAGTTACACTTGCTTCGGCATCCACTATCGATAAGGAATTAAAGCCGCAGATCGGCTACGGCGGCAACAAGGACGCCGCCAAGGCAGTGGGAGAAGCTATCGCGAAGAGGGCACTGGCAAAGGGTATCGAAGAGGTGACCTTTGACAGAGGCGGATTCCTCTATCACGGAAGAGTGAAGGAACTTGCCGACGGAGCCCGTGAAGCAGGTTTGAAATTCTAACAGGAGGTAAGTTGAATGCGAAATACTATAGATGTATCAAAGCTGGAACTGAATGAGACCATCGTGAGCATCAGACGTGTAGCGAAGACCGTAAAGGGCGGACGTAACATGAGATTCAGCGTTACTGTAGTAGTCGGTGACGGTGAAGGTCACGTAGGCGTTGGTCTCGGCAAGGCTCAGGAGATTCCGGAAGCCGTAAGAAAGGCGACGGAAGACGCAAAGAAGAGCGTTATCACCGTACCTACGGTGGGAACGACGATCCCTCACAGAAATCTGGGAATATTCGGCGCGGGAAGAGTACTGCTGATGCCGGCTGCACCAGGTACCGGAGTTATTGCGGGATCTTCAGTGCGTACGGTCCTTGAA
>CASEFF010000264.1 GCA_949287115.1 uncultured Bacillota bacterium
CTATGACGTGGGTCATCGTTCCCTCAAAACTGCCCGAGTATATCACTCCGCCTATCACGACTCCGATGAAAAGCGAACTGTACACTTCCTTCGTTATTATGGCCAGCAGTATTGCAGCTACAGGCGGTACGGCCGCCCATATCGTCGCGTAAAGCGCCGGTTCACCGCCGCCGTCCTCTGCAAAGACCAGCATCGGACATGCCATTACCAGCACTGCGGCCAGCATGACTATCCTGAAGGCTCTGCTACTTAACTTATTCATTTCCACCCTCCAAATCCAATATGACCGCCAAACCGCGGTCACCGGTGCAAGATCACCGTAAAACATCATGTGATGACAAAAAAACCATGGATACCATACGTGTAGGTATCCATGGCAAAAATCCTCTTTAATTTATCCCATCGATAGCGCTCCACCCATGTGACAGTACGCCGCATATTCTGCGACGTCCCAGGGACAGCACCGCGGGGAGGCGCTTCCCTTCGGCGATATCTCCTTTCTCCTTTCCGGTATGCCGGTCCCCTGCCGGACCGGAAAAGGTAATGATAGATACCGCTCCTCTAACCGATGTATTTGATTTTTCTCATATAATGCCGGTGCCTATACCAGTTCAAGGAACACCAGCTCGGCGTTGTCTCCCTGTCTTGGTCCCAGCTTGAGGATCCTGGTATATCCGCCCTGTCTGTCCTCGTACTTAGGCGCTATCTCGTCAAACAGCTTGGCAACTACGCTCTCGTCGTATACATATGCCAATACCTGTCTTCTGGCGTGAAGATCTCCGCGCTTTGCGAGTGTGATCATCTTTTCCGCCTGTCTTCTGGCTTCTTTAGCTCTCGTATCGGTAGTCGTGATCCTGCCCTCTCTGAAAAGATCCGTCACCAGATTTCTCAGCATGGCCTTTCTGTGAGCTGAAGATCTGCCTAATTTTCTATATCCTGGCATCTCTGTTTCCTCCTATATCATAAATTACTATTCGTCGCTCTGCTTGAGGCTGAGTCCCAATTCTTCCAGCTTATGCTTAACTTCGTCAAGAGACTTCTTTCCGAGGTTCCTCACCTTCATCATGTCCTCTTCGCTGCGCTGCGTCAGCTCCTCTACGGTGTTGATGGCGGCACGCTTGAGGCAGTTGAAGGATCTTACTGAAAGTTCCAGCTCCTCGATGGTCATCTCGAGCGCCTTCTCCTTCTGGTTCTCTTCCTTTTCCACCATGATCTCCATGCTCTCGGTGGAATCGGTCAGCTCAACAAACAGGTTGAGATGTTCCTGCATTATCTTGGCGCCTATGGACACTCCTTCGCTCGGAGAGATGGAACCGTCGGTCCATATCTCGAGTATCAGCTTGTCATAGTCTGTCACCTGACCTACTCTCGTATTTTCCACCGTGAAGTTTACCTTCCTCACAGGTGTATAGATGGAGTCTGTCGGTATTACGGAGATAGGAGTGTTTTCGTCCTTGTTCATATCGGCAGGAACATATCCTCTTCCCCTTGCAAGATTTATCTCCATGATGAGAGTCGCGTTCTCCTCGAGAGTCGCTATGTGAAGATCAGGATTGAATATCTCCACATCAGCATCGCCGAGGATGTCTGCCGCAGTTACCTCTTTAGGTCCTATGGCGTTTATCAGCACTCTCTTCGTGTTGCCTCCGTTGAGCTTTATCGCCAGCTTCTTGAGGTTCAGTATTATCTCCGTGACATCTTCCTTGACGCCCGGGATTGTCGAAAACTCATGAAGGATACCGTCTATCTTGACGGAAGTCACGGCGACGCCCGGAAGGGAACTGAGCAGTATCCTTCTCAGGCTGTTTCCGAGGGTCGTACCATAACCTCTTTCGAGCGGTTCTACTACAAATTTCCCGTAATTGGGATCTTCGTCTGAAAATATACATTCGATCGTTGGTTTTTCGATTTCTATCACTCAAAACCCTCCTTTTATTCCAAAACGACAACTTGTCATTGCGAAGTAAATACTACCCGGCTCCTGACATCGATTATTACGGGTCTAGGCTCGTCCGGGACCCGTATCAATCTTTTGTCAAGAGCAGCAGGGTGGAGATTTACGAAGTAAATACTACCCGGCTCTTGACAAAAGATTACTTGGAATACAATTCGACGATGAGATGCTCCGCTACCGGAGTATCTATTTCCGCTCTCGTAGGTATCGAAAGTACCTTTCCTTCAAGTTTCTCGACATCTACCGTCACCCACGAAGGTACAGTGATCGTCATGTCCTTTACTTCCTTGAATTTAGGCGAGTTCGTGCTCTTTTCCTTTACCTTTATCACATCTCCCGGCTTTACGGTATAGGAAGGGATGTTCACCTTTCTGCCGTTTACCGTGAAGTGTCCGTGGCTTACCAGCTGTCTCGCTTCCTTTCTCGATGAAGCGAATCCCAGTCTGAACACCACGTTGTCCAGTCTCGTCTCCAGCAGTATCAGCAGGTTTTCACCTGTGATGCCCTGCTTTCTCTCGGCCTTATCGAAGAGGTTCCTGAACTGAGTTTCCTGAAGTCCGTAAAATCTCTTGGCCTTCTGCTTTTCTCTCAGCTGCAGACCGTAATCGGAGATCTTCGATCTTCCCTGTCCGTGCTGTCCGGGAGCATAACTTCTTCTATCCAATGAGCATTTGCCGCTGTAGCATCTGTCGCCCTTCAAAAAGAGCTTCTGTCCTTCTCTTCTGCACAATCTGCAGTTGGCGTCCGTATATCTTGACATTAAAACTTCCTCCCTTCTCTCAGACTCTTCTTCTCTTAGGCGGTCTGCAACCGTTGTGCGGTATAGGTGTTATATCCTTGATCATCGTGATCTCAAGACCTGCCGTCTGGAGAGCTCTGATGGCAGCTTCTCTGCCGGATCCCGGACCCTTTACATAAACCTCTACGGTCTTAAGACCGTGTTCCATGGCCGCTCTTGCAGCTTCCTCCGCAGCGGACTGAGCCGCGAACGGCGTGGATTTTCTCGAGCCCTTGAAACCGAGCGATCCTGCGCTGGACCATGACAGGGCGTTGCCCGCCATATCGGTAAGGGTCACCAATGTATTGTTAAAGGTAGCCTGGATATGAGCCTGGCCTTTTTCAACATTTTTACGTTCTTTTCTTTTCTTTCTGACAGCCTTCTTGACAGCTTTAGCCATATCAATCTACCTCCTTTACTTCTTCTTTCTTCCTACGGTCTTCTTAGGACCTTTTCTGGTTCTGGCGTTCGTCTTCGTCTTCTGTCCTCTTACAGGAAGACCTCTTCTGTGTCTGATGCCTCTGTAGCATCCTATCTCCATGAGTCTCTTGATGTTCATGTTGACATCTCTACTGAGGTCACCCTCCACCATGTAGTCGGATTCGATGACCTTTCTGATCTTACCGGCTTCTTCCTCCGTAAGATCCTTCACTCTTGTGTCCGGATTGATACCGGTCTTTTCCAAGATCTTTCTTGAAGTCGTCCAGCCTATACCGTAGATATAGGTGAGACCTGCTTCTATTCTTTTTTCATTTGGTAAGTCTACACCGGCTATACGAGCCATATTTTC